>NZ_JADPJF010000103.1:182663-194686 GCF_023073295.1 Bradyrhizobium sp. 23
AGCGCGCCGGTGACATCCTGCTGGCCGGCGTTCTTGTAGACAAAGTTCGGCGCATCGCCGAGGTCTATGCTCACCGTCGGCAGATCGGCCAGGTTTTGATCGACGAAGGTGATGCGACCGGAGATGGTATCGTAATGAGTTGTGTCGCCGGTCGTGCCCGCGCGCTCGATCATCTCGAACGCCGTCTTCACATTGCCGTTGAGATCGAGGCTTTGACGAACGGGCGGGCCGGGAATGCGGGTGCTGGTCGACGGATTATGGCCGGTCCCCTGCGATCCCGGCTCAGGGAGATGCGTGAAGGTCGCGGTCGCGGTGGCACCGGTATCCGTCTTGATGAAGACAATGTTGCCGGTCTGCGTGATCGAGTCGGTGAAGTTCTGGGTCAGCTTGGTGTTGCTGTTGTTGTCCGTGAACTTCAGCGTGAACACGTCCGTGATCAGCTTCTGGATGTCCGGCGACATCAGCGCATTGGAGATCGAGACGTTGCCGCCGCTGATCTGGATCATCTGGCCGGCCTGGTTGACCGTCGCGATCGGCAGCAGCGTGACCTTGTCGAACAGGATGTAGGAGCCCGTCGTGCCGTTCGGCTCGACCAGCACCTGGAAGCTTGCCTGCGGCTGCGGATCGCCGCCGCCAGCGGGAACGACGAAGTTGATCTGGCTCAGCACCGCCGTACCGCGGATGCCCATGGTGGCGACCGGCGTGTCGACCTTCATGTCGCCGTGCTTAGCGGTCTCACCGGCAACGAAAGTGATGGTGCCGGCGACCAGACTGAGCAGAGAGGAATTGTTCGACCCGTTGGGGTCGTAGACCATATCGTTCAGCACCATCCGCGCATTGGAGGACAGGCCGAACACCGTGCCGTCGATGAACGTAATGCCGAGCGTCGAGTCGCCGCCGGTCGAGACCACGTCGCCCTTCTCGACGTTGTCGCCATTGTTCAGGATGACGGAGACGCCGTTACGGACCGCGGTCGCGCTGCCGGAGAGCTTGGTGACGTGGCCGATGACCTGCGCGGCGGCAATGCCTGAGGCGGCCTGCGCGTATTGCACATGGCCGGTGAGTGCGTTGACGACGTCGCCGGTGAGGTGCGCGCCGTCGGGCGAGGCGATCGCCGCGCGCTTGTCGCCCCTGAAATAATCGTGAACGACGAAATCGTGCCCATCATGAGACAGCACGAGATCGAGACCGGCGCGCTTGAAATCGCCGTTGAAGATCAGGTTCGGGTCGGGAACCACGAATGCGCCATCGGGCACGTGGCCGTGTGCCTTCGCAGTAAAGGAATCGACATGGCCATCGGCGGGCGATCGGGAACCCAAGCCGTCCAAGGAAATCGCGGCGTCAAATTTGCCAGCGTAATTCAATCCGGGCACCAAAAAAGGAGTTAAAATCTAAGTAAGTATCGCTCGCCTAAACTTGCATATCATTACCAAGTCCTTAGCGAAACCACCTATTGCTTGTGTGATTTCGCATCACCAAGCGGTCGATGCTCTCGGACGGCTGGGCACCTGCAGGGAAGCCAAAGTAATCTTTCAAATACTCATAAGTAAAGTAGCGCTTATTTTCGCTCATTTTCAGTAACCTCATGTATTCTATTGCAGAAATCTGGCAATAGATACTTCTGTCATCTTTTGTTCGTGGTGCCCCGCACCACCCTGCGGCAAATACGGGGCCAAATCTGTGATCCAGCTAACAGAACTCGCGAAATAGCCAGCCGTTAGCCATAAGGCGCAGAATCAGTTCCACAACAACTTCTGCCTGCAATTGGTCCCTCTTCGCGGCAACTGCCGCCCTCCTAGCCGGCGAATCGTAAAATTTTACGCAATATGAGCAGGCCCGTTTCAGCCTGTTGCCCGGTTTTGGGACCCCAGGCCGGGCGCGTTAAGCAGAACAAAACCGCCCGCCTCGCACTATCTCCGCGAAAGCAACAAAGCCCGGCACGTGCAGGTCGAGGGGGACCTGGCGAAGCCGGAAGGGGATGTCAGATGGAGACCGCTGCTCGTTCGCGCGCTTGGCGCGCTATCCTTGTGCTGTGCGGATTGATCCTACTCGGATCGGCCGCCGAGCTTCGCGCTGGCACGCTACTATCGCCGGGAGCCGGCGTCCTCGTGCGCAAATCCGCCGAGCCGTTCGGCGTGTTCGCCTTCGCCATCTCCGCCGGCAGCCTGCAACAGAAATGGCTCGCCCTGAGGTCCAGGCTCGACGATGACATGGTGCAGCTCGCCCTGTGCGACGGCGATCGGGACAATTGCGCTTCGCCCGCTGCGCTGAAACTGCTCGCGATCGTCGACCAGGCCCGCAGCCGTGACGGCCGCGCCCGGCTGGGCGAAACCAATCGCGCCATCAACCTCGGCATCCGCGCCGCCGATGACGGTTCTGAGGACGTCTGGAGCTCGCCGCTCGCGACCTTCGCGCGTGGCGCCGGGGATTGCGAGGACTATGCCATTGCCAAGCTCGCCGCTCTTAAGCTCGCGGGCATTGCCGCGGAAGATCTCCGCATCGTCGTGGTGCGCGACCTCAGGGCCGGCGAAGAGCATGCGATTGCCGCTGCACGGCTCGACGGCCACTGGCTGATGCTCGACAACCGTCGCATGGCAATGGTCGAGGACGACGCTGCACGGAGCTACCAGCCGCTGTTCGTGCTCTACCAGTCGGCCGTGTTGAAATATGTCGACGAGCCCGTGCGGTTCTCGATGATCGCCGCCGAGGCGCGTTGATCTTGTTGTAGCCCGGTATAAAGTACGCTTACCCCACAAAGTCATTTCGCCGCGCGATTCGGGACGCTAGCATGCCCGCGGCTATGCGGGGGCGACTGGAATGCGGTTCATCGTGCTGACTATGCTTGCGCTGCTGGCCTTGCCGGCGGCTCCAGGCTTCGCGCAATCCAGCCCGTCCGACCGCTCCGTCGCCGACAGGCTGCCGCTGTTCGCCAGGAACAACTGCCAGCAGATCCGCGATCCCGGCAATCAATTGTTCTGCGGTGATGCCGAGCTTGCCGCCGCCGCCGAGAAGCTGAGCACGGGAATCGAGGCGCGGCTTGCCCGCCTGCCCGATCGCCTGCCCGGGATCGAGGAGAACGCGATCTGGATCCGCCAGCGCAATCTCGGTTGCGGCATCGTCGGCCAGACCGCGATCCGCGCCGAAGATTTCGACCGGGTGAAGGCATGTCTTCTCAAGGTGACCGATGAGCGCGCAGCGATCGTACGCGATCCGGATTTCGACTGTCTCGCCGCCAACACCGCCGCGGGCGCGCTGATCTGTGCGGACCCGTCGCTGGCGCTGGCCGAGACTGAGTTGAACAGCGAGGTTCTCGGCCTGATCGGCAAGCTCGATCCGACCGCGGCGCGCTTTGCCTTCGCCGAATACGGCCGGTGGACGCGGGAGCGCGATCGCAAATGCAATCTGGTTGGCAAGGAGAACGTGCCGCTCGGGGAGCTCGAGTCCGCGGAGGACTGTCTCGCCGGCTATCTGAAGCACAAGGCTGACGAGATTGGCACGGCGAAAGGCGATCCGAAGAAGGTGTTCGGCCGGCAGGTCGCAGCCCACTCGCCCGACACCGATGCCGTCGATTTCTGCGCCGCGCGAATCCACGCGGCCAATTCCTGCGGCAACTTCCTCCGCATCAACCGCGTCTACGCACTCGACAGCCAGGTGGGCGAGCAGGAAGCGCAGGTCACGGGCGAGATCGAGATGGCCGTGCTGGCGCCCTTCGCCACCTGCAGCAAGATCGCCACGACCTGTACGGGCACCTGCTGGGATGCCAGAACGGGTCGTCCGCAGCCCGGCGTCGGCAACAAGGAGCGCTCCACGGACGCCTTCAACGTCACACGCCGCCTGCGGATCCAGCGCACGTTTGCATTTGTCAAAGCCGCCGATGGCTGGCGCTGCCGGGAAGACGAACTGGCCCCGGTGAATTCAGGCACCGCAGGTGGGGGATCGTAGGGCTGTGTGCTCTCCCTCTCCCCGCTCTTCGCAGGGAGAGGGTTGGGGTGAGCGGCTGCTTCAGCGAATCCGGTGACAGTTAGACTCGCGGAGAGCCCCCTCACCGGGAAATTTGCTGCGCAAATTCCCGCCTCTCCCCGCATGCGGGAAGAGGCGAAGAAATCAAAACATCAGATTGTCCTTCACCAGAACCCAGCGGCCGCCCTTGACCTGCTGCACCTGGGTGATGGTGTTGGCGAGGTGGTCGGTCTTGGAGAATTTGGTCGGCGGCGAGTTGAAGATGTCGAGGAACTTGTCGCCCGATTCCAGCGCGTCCAGCATCTTCTGGCCGGTCAGATCCTTGCCCGCCTTGTTGGCGTAAAACGCGAACGTCATCACCGCATTGTAGCCAATGATGGCCTGCGTGTTGGCATCGGTGCTGAACATCTTCTTGTAGTTGACCAGCCAGTCCTTCACCTTGCCCTTTGCGGTGTCCTCATAGGGAATCTCGAATCCGGACGCAGCATAGAGGCCTTCGACCGCCTCCTTGCCGAGCATGGGCACCTCCATCACGTTGGTCGGCGTCGCGCCGAGAAAGGTGACCTCCCAGCCGAGCTTCTTGGCTTCCGTCATCGCGCCGATGGGCTCACGGAGCACAGCGCCGAGCACAACGAGGTCGCAGCTGTCGGACTTCATCTTGGCGATCTGCGCGCTGAAGTCGGAGGCACCGCGCTTGTAGCTCGTGATCGAGGCCGGCTGCACCTTCATGGCAGTAAGCTGCTGGTTGAAGCCGTCGAGCACGTTCTTCCCGTACTCGTCGTCCTGATGCATGATGCAGGGTTTCTTGAAGTTCTTCCACTCCATCATGTATTTCAGCGCCGCCCGCGTACTCTCGACATAGGGCAGCAGATTGTTGAACTTCAGCCGCTCCTGCGGCTTGGCGGGATCGAACTTGAACGTGAACTCCGCCGCCGTCAGCGGGAAGAGCTGAAGCACGCCGGCGTCGAGCAGGATATCCTGCGCCGCCAGCACGGTCGGCGAGCCCATTGGCCCCACCATCGCGAAGATCTTGTCGCGCTCGATCAACTTCTGCGACGCGAGCACGGCCTTCTTCGGATCGTAGCCGCTGTCCTCGACGACAAGCCGAATCTTCCGCCCCTGGACGCCGCCGGCGGCGTTGATCTCCTCGACCGCCATCTTCATGCCGTTCGAGACTGGCACACCCCAGCCCTTGATCGGCCCCGACAGATCCTGATGGGTGCCGATGACGATCTCGGAGGCCGAGATGCCCTCATTGGTGACCTTGGTCTGCGCCGCGGCAGGCAGACAGGTGAGCACCACCGCGCCTGCCGCAAAGCCGAACGTTTTCAACGATCTCGACATTGAAGTCTCCTCTCCTTGGGGCCCTTATGATGCGAAGGGTGGGGCCTTCACTCCTTCCCTGTTATTCAAACAAGATTGTTCAAGCCACCGCCCGCGCCGGATACATCGCGTCGATCTCGGCGGCATAACGCTTGTTCACGAAGCCGCGCTTCAGCTTCATGGTTGGCGTCAGCTCTTCGTCCTCCGGGGTGAGCTGGCGTTCGATCAGATAGAATCTCTTGATGGTCTCGACGCGGGCGAAATTGGCATTGACCGTTTCGATTTCGCGCCAGATCAGGTCCTGGATCTCCGCCGCGCGGCACAGGCTGGCATAATTGGTGAAGGGGATGTCGTGGTCCTGCGCGAATTTCTCGACATTCTCCTGGTCGATCATCACGAGGCAGGTGAGGTATGGCCGCTTGTCGCCGATCACCACGGAATCCGAGATGTAGGGCGAGAATTTCAGTTGATTTTCGATTTCGGACGGCGTGATGTTCTTGCCCCCGGAGGTGATGATGATGTCCTTCATCCGGTCGGTGATGCGGACGAAGCCCTCATTGTCGATGGTGCCGACGTCGCCGGTATGCAGCCAACCGCGATGGTCGATGGTCTCGGCTGTCCTCTCCGGCTGGTTCAGGTAGCCCATGAACAGGAAGTCGCCCCTGATCAGGATTTCCCCCTCGGGTGACAGCGCGACTTCGCCCCAGGAAACCGCCTTGCCTACCGAGCCGAGCTTGATCCGCTCCGCCGGCATCATGGTGGCGACCCCGCAATTCTCGGTCTGGCCGTAGACCTCGTGAATGTCGATGCCGAGCGCGAGATACCAGCGGATCAGCTCCGGCGCGATTGGCGCCGCGCCGGTGAAGGCGATGCGGCAACGGTCGAGCCCGATCATGCGTCGGATGTTGCGGAAGACGACCCGGTAAGCGATGCCGTTGGCGAGCCGCAACGGCAGCGGCGGCGGCTTGCCTTCAATCCTGCAATCGACCATGCGATAGCCGATGTCGATGGCGCGGCGGTAGACCCATTGCTGCAAACGCGTCGCATCCTTCAGCGCGATGGTGATGGCGGAATAGAATTTCTCCCAGATCCGCGGCACCGCGAGGAAGATGGTCGGCTGCACCTCGCGCAGATTGTCCGGCACAGTCTCCGGACTCTCGGCAAAATTCATCACCGAGCCAAGCGCGACCGAGATGTAATAGCCGCCGATCCGTTCGGCGACGTGGCAAAGCGGCAGGAAGATCAGCCGGTCCTCGTTCTCGCGCGCCGGAATGAAATCGTTGGCGTGCCGCATCTGGTGCGTGACGCTACGGTTGGCGTGCATGGCGCCCTTGGGCGGACCCGTGGTGCCGGATGTATAGACGAGGACCGCGAGATCGCTTGCGCTACGACTGTCGACCATCTCCTGCCACAGCGCCTCGCGGCCGGCCATGTGGTTGCGCCCGAGCGCGCGAAACTCGTCGAGCGACATCACCATTTCATCGGAGAAGCCGCTGAGGCCCTCCATGTCGAACACGATGATCTTTCGCAGAGACGGGCAGCGTGCGCGACAGGCCAGGATCTTGTCGAGTTGCTCCTCGTCCTCGGCGAAGATCACCTTCGTCCGGGAATCGTTGACGAGATATTCGACTTGGGATGAGGCATCGGTCGGATAGATCCCGGAAGAGACGCCGCCGGCGCACAGAATGCCCATGTCGACATGGACCCATTCCGGCACGGCGTTGGCGATGATGGAAGCAACGTCGCCGGGCCTGAAGCCGATGGCATGCAGCGCGTAGGCGACCTCCTTCGAGATCTCCAGCCATTCGCGCCAGCTGGTCGGCTGCCAGATCCCGAATTTCTTCTCGCGTATAGCCGGCCTGTCGCCCCGCGTCTCCGCGGCGCGCAAAAAGCTTTTCGCGATCGTGTCAGCGACCGTCAGCACCGCCGGTCGGGCCATGCACGTCTCCTCCCTGTCGCGTTCCCCTCCGCTGCCTGCCTTGCCGGCGGTCTATATTGGCGGATGGGCTTTGGTATTTAAGGCTTTTTCTAACGCCAAGTCTTCCCTTAACGCCAAGTCTTCCTCTAACGCCAAGTCTTCTTCTTTTTCCAGCGCCGCTCGCCTCGTGCGCCCGCTTCCTTGGCGCCAAGGTAGAATTCCTGGATGTCCTTCGAATGCATCAAGCGGTCGCAGCTGTCGTTCATCACGATCCGGCCGGTCTCCAGTACATAGCCATAATGCGCCGTCTCCAGCGCCACCTTGGCGTTCTGCTCGACCAGCAGGATCGACATGCCCTGCTCCTCGTTGACGCGCCGGATGATCGCGAAGATTTCCTTCACCAGGATCGGCGACAGCCCAAGCGAGGGCTCGTCGAGCAGCAACAGAGTCGGCCGGTTCATCAGCGCGCGGCCGATCGCGAGCATCTGCTGCTCGCCGCCGGAGAGCTGTCCGGCCGGCTGGTTGATGCGCTCCTTCAGCCGCGGGAAATAGCCGTAGACGCGCTCCAGATCGTCCGCAACGCCGTTACGATCCTTGCGCGGATAGGCCCCCATCATCAGGTTCTCGCGCACGGAGAGGAACGGGAACACCTCGCGTCCCTCCGGCACGTGGCTGAGGCCCAGCCGCACGATCCTGTCCGCCTCCATGCGTTGAATCGACTTGCCCATGAACTCGATGGCGCCCTTCTGCGGATCGAGAATGCCCGAGATCGTCTTCAGCACCGTCGTCTTGCCGGCGCCGTTGGCGCCCAGCAGCGTGACGATGCGGCCGCGCGGCACTTCGAGCGAGATGCCGCGGATGGCCATGATCGGCCCGTAATAGCTCTCGATGTTGGAGAGTTTCAGGATGATGTCTGGTGTTACCACGGCATCCATCGCGTCAGGCTCCCAGATAGGCGGCAACGACATCGGGGTGCTGTTGCACTTCGGCGGGCGAGCCCATCGCCAGCACCCGGCCGTAGTTCAGGGCGATGACGCGGTCGGAGACGCGGTTGACCAGCGACATATCGTGCTCGACCATGAGCACGGTGACGCCGAGCTCGCTCTTCAGGTCGCGGATCCAGAACGACATGTCGTCGGTCTCCTCCACGTTGAGGCCGGAGGACGGCTCGTCGAGCAGGATCAGCTTCGGCTCCGAGCACAGCGCGCGGGCCAGCTCGATCACCTTGCGCACGCCGTAAGGCAGACCCGAGATCAGCTTGTCGCGGTAGGGCTCGAGATCGAGGAATTCGATGACCTGTTCGACCCTGCGGCGATGCACCTTCTCGTCGGCGCGCACGCCCGGCAGGAACAACAGCTCCTGCCAAAGCTGCGTGGTCGAATGCCGGTGGCGGCCGACCAACAGGTTCGACAACACCGTCGCATTCTCGAACAGTTCGATGTTCTGGAACGTGCGGGCGATGCCGAGCCTTGCGATGTCGTGGGGCGGCTGCTCCGTGATGTCCTGGTCTTCGAAGAAGATGCGACCCGAGGTCGGGCGGTAGATCCGCGAAATCAGGTTGAAAATCGAGCTCTTGCCGGCACCGTTGGGCCCGATGATCGAGAGGATCTCGCCCTTCTCGACCGCGAACGACACCGCATCGACGGCCTTCAGCCCACCGAAATGCAGGGACAAGTTCTCGGCGCGAAAATAGCTCATCGGTTGCGCTCCGACTTCACGTAGATCTTCTGCCGCTTGAAGGTGGCGCGCTTGTAGAGCGGGAACAGCTGGAAGAAGAGTTTGATCTTGAGCCAGCGGCCGTAAAGCCCGAGCGGCTCGAACAGCACGAACAATACGATGATGATGCCGTAGATCGCGCCTTTCAGGCCGTTGAGCGAGGCAAAGGCCGCGACCTTGGACTGGACATTGGCTGCGGCTTGCGTGCCCGCTCCGAAGGTCGCTGCAATGCCGGCGATGATGCCGGGCATGTCGTCCTTGAGGTAGGTCAGGAACGGATCGATCATCACGATGAAGATTGCCCCCAGCACCGCGCCGTGCAGGCTGAAGGTGCCGCCGATCAGGATTACGATGATGAACTCGATCGAGAGTTGGAGCGTGAACATCTCCGGCGAGATGAAGGAGAGCTTGTGCGCAAACAACACGCCGGCGAAGCCGGTGATCGCCGCGGAGATCGCAAAGGACTTCACCTTGTACAGCGCGACATTGACGCCCATGCTGCGCGCAGCGGTCTCGCTGTCGCGGATCGCGACGAAGGCGCGCCCGGTGGGCGAACGCAGCAGATTGAGCGTACCGACGATGGTCAGCACCAGCACGGCGAGGCAGAGGAAATAGAAAGTGGGGCTGTCGCGCGGCACCGCAACGCCGAGCAGCGACAGCGTCTTCACCCGCATGCCCTCGTTGCCGTGGGTCACGCTCTCCCAACGCGCCAGGATCTCCTCGACGATCAAGGCGAAGGAGATAGTGGCGATGACGAGGTAGATGCCCTGGAGCCGCAGCGCGGGAAAGCCGACCAACGCGCCAATGCAACCGGACAGAAGGCCTGCGGCGAGGAAGTAGACCGGGAACGGCACGTTGTACGTCTGCAAGTACGCCGCCGTGTAGGCGCCGATCGCGAGGAACGCCGCGTGCCCGAGCGAGGCCTGCCCGGTGAAACCGGTCAGGATCAGCAGCGCCACGCCGACGGTCGCATAGATGCAGACGAAGACGAGCTGGCTCATCAGATAGCTGGAGAGCACATAGGGCGCGATCAGCAGCACGGCCAGCAGGAGACCGTATGAGACGTAATAGCCCGAATGCGGAAACAGCCTGATGTCGTCCTCGTAGTCGGTCTTGAACAGGAAGCGCATGCGTTCAGACCTTCTTGCGGACGTGAAGGCCGAACAGGCCTTCGGGCTTGAGCAAGAGCACGGCGAGCAGCACGATGTAGGGCGCGACGTCCTTCCAGCCCTCGGCCAGATAGAAGCCCGCCATGCTCTCGATGACGCCGATCAGGACGCCGCCGACCACGGCGCCGGGGATCGAGCCGAAGCCGCCGAGCACGGCGGCCGGAAACGCCTTGAGGCCGAGCACGAGGCCGACATTGGAATGGATGAAGGTGATCGGCGCCAGCAGCACGCCGGCGCAGGTCGCGACCGCCGCGCTGATCGCCCAGACGATCGACACCACGCGCTTGACCGGAATGCCCATGTAATAGGCCGCGAGCATGTTCTCGGAACTGGCGCGCATCGCAGTGCCGAGCGTGG
The DNA here is from genome assembly GCF_023073295.1 of Bradyrhizobium sp. 23. Lineage (NCBI taxonomy): Bacteria > Pseudomonadati > Pseudomonadota > Alphaproteobacteria > Hyphomicrobiales > Nitrobacteraceae > Bradyrhizobium > Bradyrhizobium sp. 23. The sequence continues at coordinate 193,107 of NZ_JADPJF010000103.1, forward strand.
TCTTGTTGAAGAACAGATAGAGCAGCGTGCACAGGATCATGGTCGCCGCGATCACCGAGAGCTTGTCGTAGGCGAGCACCAGCGGGCCGATGCGCAGCACGCCCTGGCTAAACGGCGTCTCGATCTTCAGATCATCGGTCCCCCAGATCATGCCTGCGATCGAGCGCAGGAAATAGCCGAGCCCGATGGTGGCCATGATGATGGAGAATTGCGGATAGCCGAGGATCGGCCGCACCACCACGCGCTCGGCCAGCATGCCGAACAGCGCCATCGCCGCCACCGCACCGGCAAAGCCGATCCAGTAGTTCAGCCCCATCATGCCGATGAAGGTGAAGGCAAAGAAGCCGCCCAGCATCATCAAATCGCCCTGGGCGAAATTGACGACCTCGGTGGCTTTGTAGACAAGCACGAAGCCGAGCGCGATCAGGCCGTAGACGCAGCCGAGCGCAACACCGCTGACCAGCTGCTGAACGAAATCCAGCATCGTCGCGCATCCTCCCGATACAACCGGCGGTTCTTCCTGACCGCCTTGCCGCATCTTGTGTTCAGTCGCTACGCAGTCGTTTCGCTGCGTTCGCGCCATTCGTCCCTTCACCAATTCAGCCTGAACCGCCAAGCGCTGTCAACAAACGGTGACTTGCCATTAGTCCAATCCGGATGACGGAATTTGCGGCAGCGCGATTCACGGTGCCGAAACATCTTCGGGGCATGGTGGCGAGCGATGCAAAACCGCAAGGTGTGGCCGTGATGAAGCGGGACGACTCGGCGCTCGAAGTCATGGGGTTAACGAAGTGTTTTGACCGTCTGGCGGTCGATAACCTCGATCTCACCATCCATGCCGGCGAATTCTATGCGCTGGTCGGCCCCAACGGCGCCGGCAAGACCACCACTTTGCGCATGGTTGCAGGCCTTTTGCGGCCCGATGCCGGCTCGGTCTCCATCTTCGGCATCGATGCGCTCCAAAACCCCGTCGCCGCCAAGCAGGTGATGGCGTGGGTCTCCGACGAGCCCATGATCTATGACAAGCTCACGCCGCTCGAATATCTCGAGTTCGTAGCCGGTCTGTGGGGCATCGCACCATCGGCCTCGGAACCGGTCGCCGCGGAGCTCCTGAACTCGCTCGGGCTCGAGCCGCACCGGCACGAACGCTGCGAGGGCTTTTCCAAGGGCATGCGCCAGAAGGTCGCCCTCGCCGGCGCCCTGGTGCACGATCCCCGCCTCATCATCCTCGACGAGCCGCTGACGGGACTGGACGCCGTCTCCGCCCGCCATGTCAAGGGACTCCTGAGCGAGCGCGTCCGCGCCGGCTGCACCGTCATCATGACCACGCATATCCTCGAGGTCGCCGAACGCATGGCCGACCGCATCGGCGTGATCGCAGCCGGCCGCCTGGTTGCCGAGGGCACGCTGACTGAGCTCCGGCAGCAAAACGGGCACGCCGATACCAGCCTGGAAGATCTCTTCATCGCGCTGGTGACCCTCCAGGAAGCCGCATGAGCTCGGCCACCGCGCTGTCCTGGTTCGCCCGCCACGAGCTCCGGCTCGCCTGGCGCGAATGGCTCGCCATGATGACCGGCGGG
>NZ_JADPJF010000103.1:194791-215609 GCF_023073295.1 Bradyrhizobium sp. 23
ATCGGCCTGCTGTTCTTCGCGGCGCTGCTGCACGTCCCGGCCTGGGCGGTGATCGGCCGCTTCGCCGACCTGCAATTGCCGCTCGACAAATCCTCGCTGATCGTGATTTCGGCGACAATTTTTCTGGCCTGGACGCTGATGCTGTCACAGGCGATCGAATCGGTGACGCGGGTGTTCTACGCACGCGCCGATCTCGACCTCATCATGTCCTCACCCGCGACGCTGGCCAATCTGTTCTCGGTGCGCATCGCCGCGATCGCGCTCGCCATCACGGTGATGGCGCTGCTGTTCTCGACACCCTTCATCGACGTGCTGGTGTTCGGGGGCGGCGCGCGCTGGCTTGCAGCGTTCGGCGTCGTCGTCGCGATGGGCCTGTCGGCCGCAGCGATCGCGATCGCCGTCACCATCCTGCTGTTCCGCCTGATCGGTCCGGCGCGGACACGGTTCGTCGCCCAGATCCTCGCCGCCATCATCGGCGCCGGCTTCGTGATCGCGCTCCAGGTGGCGGCGATCATGTCCTACGGCACGCTGTCGCGCTTCACCATCCTGACCTCGGGTAGCTTGGCCGCTTACGCGCCCGATGCCGACAGCATCTGGTGGTGGCCGGCGCGGGCGGCGATGGGGGATGCCGAAGCGCTGCTGCTGCTCCTGGCGCTCGGCCTCGTGCTGCTCGGAGGCGTCATGGCGATCTTCTCGGGCCGCTTTGCGGACACGGCGATCGATGCCGCCGCCTATGGCGCGTCCGGCCGTCGCAGCGCGAAGGAGCGCCCGTTCCGCGGCGGATCGCGGCAGCATGCCCTACGGCGCAAGGAATTTTCGCTGCTCTGGCGCGATCCCTGGCTGATCTCGCAGACGCTGATGCAGCTGCTCTATCTGGTGCCGCCGGCATTGCTGCTCTGGCGCAACTTTGCCGACAGCTCCGCGGCGCTGACGCTGATCACGCCCGTCATCGTCATGGCGGCGGGACAACTCGCCGGCGGGCTTGCCTGGCTGACGCTCTCGGGCGAGGACGCGCCCGACCTGGTTGCGACCGCGCCATTGCCGCCGTCCAGCGTCATCCGCGCCAAGATAGAGGTGGTGCTGATCGCGATCGGCGTCATCTTCTGCCCGCTGATCGCGGCGCTCGCTTTCGCCTCGGCGTTCCAGGCCGCGGTCAGCGCCGGTGCGGTCATCGTCAGTGCGGCCTCCGCCACCGCAATCCAGCTCTGGTTCCGGGTGCAAGCCCGGCGCAGCCAATTCCGCCGCCGCCAGACCTCGTCGCGGCTTGCGACCTTTGCCGAGGCGTTCTCCTCGATCGGCTGGGCTGCCAGCGCCGCGCTGGTGCTCACGCTGCCCATCGTCGGCCTCGTCAGCAGCCTGATCACCGCGAGCCTCGTCGCCCTCACCTGGAAGTTCAGCCCGCGGCGGGAGTAGTAAAGGCGCGAATCATAGGGCGGCGTGACGGTGCGACACTGACGCGCTGTTGATCGCGCGCTGTTGGCCACGCGCTGCATTGCAAGCTAGACTTTCCCCTGAAGTCATCGGGGATGAATTCATGCGACGACTGGTTTCGGCCGCTCTGGCGCTGTTCGGCGCATTCCTCTCACCTGCCATCGCCCAGCAGTCGCAGCGCAGCGAATGCTTGGCGATGGCGAATGCTGCGCCGCGCCTCATGTCGGTCGCGTTCAGGCAGGCGGCGGCTGCGCCCGAGGTCGAGATCACCTATGCCGGCCATTCCACCTATTTCATCGACACGCCCGGCGGCTTACGCATCGCCACCGACTATAGCGGGGCCTACCAGGTGGGCCGGCTGCCCGATGTCGTCACCATGAACCGGGCCCACAGCACGCACTACTCTTTATATCCCGACAAGCGCATTCCTCGTGTGCTGCATGGCTGGGGCGAGGACGGCAAGCCGGCCATCGTGTCGGAGCGCATCGGCGACACCTTCATCCGCAACGTCACGACCGACATCCGTCGCTATTTCGGCGACGATGCCGGCGCCGACATGATCCGTGACGGCAACTCCATCTTCATCTTCGAGGTGGCGGGCCTCTGCATCGGCCATCTCGGCCATCTTCACCACAAGCTCGATGACAGCCACTTCGCCCAGATCGGGCGGCTCGACATCGTGATGGTGCCGATCGACGGCACCTACACCATGTCGCTCGACGGCGTCTCCGAGATCACCAAGCGGCTGCGCGCCTCGGTGGTGCTGCCGATGCACCGCTTCGCCACCCCGCTCGACGATTTCATGCAACGCATCGGCCAGCAGTTCGAGATCGACCGGCGCATGGAACGAAGTTTCCGGATGTCCCGAGATGCGTTGCCGTCGAAGCCGACGGTGATCATCCTCGACGGGGTGTGACGCAATTTTCTCCAAGTCGGCTGCCGGCCGGTCGTGCTGATCTCCCGCAAAGGGAGATCGACATGACCGACTTTGCGAGATTATTGCACGCGGACGGACCGAACCCCCAGCACGCGGCGGCACTCCAGCTTTATGGCCGCTTCGTCGGCGATTGGGACGCCGAGATCACCGCCCATGGACCCGATGGAACGAAACACACCGCGCCCGGCGAAATCCATTTCGGCTGGGTGCTGGAGGGCCGCGCCGTGCAAGACGTCTGGATCATTCCGCGCCCGGCCGGCAGCCCGGCCTTGCCGATCGCCGGCAATTGGTACGGCACGACGCTGCGGGTCTACGATCCGACCATCGATGCCTGGCGGATTTCATGGTTCGATCCCGGCCGCTGCATATTCCGCCAGCAGATCGGCCGTCCACGCGATGCCGACATCGTGCAGGAAGGCACGACCGAAGCTGGCGACCTGACGCGCTGGAGTTTTACGGAAGTCACCGAGGATTTCTTCCACTGGCTCGGCGAGGTCAAGCCGGCCACCGCAACCGATTGGCGGCTGGTGGTCGATGTGAGGGCGAAGCGGCGCAAGGGTTGACGCCGGCGCCGCTGTACCGCGATGACGGGCGCGATTGCGCAACGCGCGTTGGTGCATGCGAGGACGAGGTGCTAGGCTCCCAAAACAAGAAGCATACATCAAGGGAGCGCACGCCGATGGCTGCAAGCGGTTTGCCCGCCAACACGAGCGGGCTATTCGTCGAGCCGCGCGAGGACTGGCTCGCGCTGCATCAGGAGGAGATCATCGATCCCTCACGGCCGATCGTCGATCCCCATCACCATCTCTGGAATCGCGGGCACCGCTATCTGATCGAGGAGATGGCGGCAGATATCGCCTCCGGCCACAACGTCATCGCCACCGTCTATGTCGATTGCCGCTCGATGTATCGCGCGCACGGGCCGGAGGCGTTCCGGCCGGTGGGCGAAGTCGAGTTCGCCAATGGCGTCGCCGCGATGAGCGCCAGCGGCGGTTACGGCAAGGCCGCGATTTGCGCCGGCATCGTCAGCCACGTCAATCTGCTGCTCGGCGATGCCGCACAACCCGTGTTGGAGGCCGAGATCGCGGCGGGCAACGGTCGCTTCCGCGGCATCCGGCATTCCTCGGCCTGGGACCAGGATCCTGCTGTCGCCGGCATGTATGCGAGCCGGCCGCAGGGATTGCTGCAGGACCCGACCTTCCGCAAGGGCTTTGCCTGCCTCGCGCCGCTCAACCTGAGCTTCGACGCTCGGCTGTTCCATCCGCAAATCGGCGAGCTGACCGAGCTCGCCCGCGCATTTCCCGACACCAGGATCGTGCTCGACCATTGCGGCGGCCCGGCCGGAATCGGCCGCTTTGCGGGGCGACGCGAGGAGGTGTTTCCGCAATGGCGCGCCTCGATCCGGGAGATCGCCAAATGCGAGAACGTGGTGGTGAAGCTCGGCGGGCTCGCGATGTGCCTGCTCGGCTACGACTTCCATTTGCGCGCGAGTCCGCCATCATCCAAGGAGCTTGCCGCGGCGTGGCGGCCTTACATCGAAACCTGCATCGAGGCGTTTGGACCCGAGCGCGCGATGTTCGAGAGCAACTTCCCGCCGGACAAGGGCCAGTGCAGCTACCAGGTGATCTTCAACACGTTCAAGCGTATCGCGGCGCCCCTGAGCGAGACCGAGAAGACGGCGTTGTTCTCGCAGACCGCGAGCAATTTCTACCGGCTCGATTTGCCTTAAAGGGATTGGCACCATGACGAGAACAGGGGCCGGGATGTTGATCCCGGCCCCTGTTCCGTCGTGACCGCTGGGAAGCGTCCTTGAACTGTTTGAACTCTAATTTGCGCCCATCAGCGAGGCCGGACGGCGCTCGCCGGTGGCGACGAAGATCTTCTTGAGCTTGTTGACGACGCGGATCAGGAAGCCGATCATCACGGGATTGGTCTTGCGGCAGAAGGCGATCTTCTTGACGTGGCCTTCGACATGCCATTTGGCATGCGCGCCGTCGCGGAAGAAGATGACGTCGCCCGGGCCGTAGCGCTTCGGCGGCATGCCGTCGCTTTCGAGCACGATCGATCCTTCCATGATCATGATCGTCTCGTCGATATCGTAGTACCAGTTGAAGCGCCCTTCGGTGCAGGCCCAGATGATGGTCGAAGCGGTGCCGTCGGCGCTGGTGGACAGGATGTGCGAGCGCGACACCGGATTGCCTTCGATAATCCAGGACGGCTCGATCGGCCGCAGCTCGAGATCTACATTGCAATGACTGATTTCAATCAATGTGCGCGACATCTGTTTCCTCGGGGGATAAAATATGACCTGCCCGGATCTCGGCCCGGATTGTTCAAAGATGGCGGGAACGCTAGTAGCCGATTTTTAATTCTTTCTTACGCAGGGCCCGACAATCAGCCGCAAGTTGCAGACGCGAAACGGTTAACGTCGCAATTTCCCTGCAATTTCGAGCACATGAACCCTTCTTTTCCGGGGTGCGACAAAGTGCGCGAAGCATCTGAAGGAGCCATGCCGATGCCCCTCACCCCGGAGGTTCTCAAAGCTCATGGCGAGGTCGTCGCCTGGCTCGGCAGCCTCGATGTCTCCTTCGCAACCGAAGAGGAGCCCTGGTTCACCGTTGACGGCATCGAAAGCCCCGGGCAGATCGGCGGTGACCTCCATGAGATGCTTCGGGCGGCGGATGCGCTCGAGGCGACACTCGACGACGAGGACGACGTCAACGAGGCCCCCGAGCAAATCCGCAGGGGCCTCGACCTGCCCGAGGCGAATGATCCGGTCGGTGCGCTCTACGATGCGGTGGCGGCCTCCGACGCCGTCGTGCGGGCCACCGACGGCAGCCCGTTCACGACGTTGTTCAACCGCTTCAGCATCGACAACAGCCCGATGCTGCGCAACCCGGCTGCGTAGTTACTTCGCCCATTCGCCCTTGCGAAACACCGGCACTTTGCTGCCGTCGGCGAGAATGCCGTCGATGTCGGTCTCGGCCGAGCCGATCATCCAGTCGATATGGATCAGGCTCTGGTTGCCGCCTTGCGCGGCGATCTGCTGCGGCGTGAGCTGCGCGCCGTTGACGAAGCACTTCGAGTAGCACTGGCCAAGCGCGATGTGCGAGGCAGCGTTCTCGTCGAACAGCGTGTTGTAGAACAACAGTCCGCTCTGCGAGATCGGCGAGGAATGCGGCACCAGGGCCACCTCGCCGAGACGGCGCGCGCCCTCGTCGGTATCGAGCACCTTGTTCAGTACCTCCTCGCCGCGCGAAGCCTTCGCATCGACGATCCTGCCGTCCTCGAAACGCACCGCGATCTTGTCGATCAGCGTGCCCTGGTAGGACAGCGGCTTCGAGCTCACGACATGGCCGTAGACGCGCCGGCAATGCGGCGTGGTGAAGACCTCTTCGGTCGGGATATTGGCGTTGCAGCTGATGCCGTTCTTGGAGAGCGAAGCGCCGCCTTCCCATTCATGGCCGTCGGCGAGCCCGATGGTGAGGTCAGTGCCCGGTCCCGAGTACTGGAGCGCGCGGAAACGCTGGCCGTTGAGCCAGTTGGTGCGCTCGCGCAGCACCGCATTGTGGCTCGCCCAATTGGCCGGCGCGTCGTCGCGATCGACGCGGGACGCCGCGAAGATCGCGTCCGCGAGCTTGCCGATCGCGACCTCTTCAGGATCGTTCGGAAAGACTTGCTTTGCCCAGGATGGGCTTGGATACGCAATGATGTTCCAGTTGGTATCGAAATTGACGATCTTTTCCAGCGCCGGCTGATAGGCCATGGAATTGGCCTTGCTGGCGCGCGCGACCTTGGAAGCATCTTCGCCCGACAGCAGCATCGGATTGTCGCCGACGATGGCGAGACGGGCGGTGTTGTTGGAGAACGCCTTGGCCATGCCCTCGTAGAGCCAGTTGGCGGCGCGATCGAAGCTGTCGTCGTGGCCGTGGCGGTAGCGCGCCAGCGTCATCTCTTCGTCGGAGAGAATGGGCGTCACGATGCCGGCGCCGGCCTTGTAGGCATGCACGGCAATCCGCCGCACCAGCGGCAACGCGATCGCAGGTGCCGTCAAGAGCAGATCCTGGCCCGGCCGCAAGCCCAGGCCCACCTTCACCGCCACCTCGGCCAGCCGGTCGAGCTTCACGGGATCGATGGGAGTGGAGGTGATGCGTTGATCAGTCATGCCGGGTCCTCTGCCGAACGTCTCTTGCTCAATTTAAGTCTAGCATCGCGAGACACAAGTGCGCGAGTGCCTTGCGACACCCCAAAGATACGCAGTTTCGCGCATTTTGGTTTTCAACGCGTTGCCGATTTCAGCACCCGGTCGACCATGGCGGGAGCAAGGCCGAGGTAATTTTTCGGTGATGTCAGCGCCTCGATCGTGGCACGGTCGATTCTGACAGAGACGCGGGCGTCGGAAGACAGCGCGTCCGCCAGCGTAAGACCTTTCTCATTGGCGAGCCGGCAGGCATCATAGACCACGTCATGGGCCTCCTGCCGTCCGATCTGCGGCGCAAGCCCCATCATGACGGCTTCGGCCACGATCAGACCGCGGCTGACGGCGAGATTCTCGTTCATCTTGCTTTCATCCACGATGAGGCCGGCGAGCGCGAATTTCGCCTGGTGCAACGCGCCGGCGGTCAGCACGAAGCTCTCGGGGATCGCCATCCATTCGGCGTGCCAGGGCCCGGTGGCGCGCTCGAAATCCTGCACCATGGCATCCAGCATGAGGCCGGCATGCTGGCGCACCGCCTTGGACGCCGCGAGCATGAGTTCCGAGGAGATCGGGTTGCGCTTCTGCGGCATGGTCGAGGAAGCGCCGCGTCCCTTGACAAAGGGCTCATAGACCTCGGCGAATTCGGTCGAGGCCATGATCATGATGTCGAGCGCGATCTTGCCGAGCGAGCCGGTGACCAGCGCCAGGAAATTCACGGCCTCGGCAAAACCGTCGCGTGCGACGTGCCAGGTCGAAGCGGGGACGCCGAGCCTCAGTTCGGCGCAGAGCGCTTCCTGCACCTCGAACCCCTTGTCGCCGAGCGAGGCCAGCGTGCCGGCGGCACCGGCGAACTGACCGACCAGGACGCGCGGCTTCAACTCACTGATCCGCTCGGCGTGGCGGTCGAACATCGCGAGCCAGATCGCGGTCTTGTAGCCGAAGGTGACCGGCAGCGCCTGCTGGAGATGGGTGCGGCCCGCCATCGGCGTGTCGCGGTAGCGCCTCGATAGATCGGCGAGGATCTTGCGCAAGCCCGCGATGTCCCGTTCGACGATCTCAAGCCCTGCGCGCAGTTGCAACACCACGGCGGTGTCCATGATGTCCTGCGTGGTCGCACCCCAATGCACATAGCGGCCGGCATCGCCGCATTGCTTCACCATCTGATGCACCAGCGGCAGGATCGGATAGCCGACGACATCGGTCTCCTGCCGCAACAGGTCGAAATCCAGCGCGGCAACATCGGTCCGCGCGGCGATCTGATCGGCCGCGTCCTGCGGAATCACTCCGCATCTCGCTTCCGCCTTCGCCAGTGCCACCTCGACCTCGGCATAGCGCGCGACCGTCGCGATATCGGAAAACACCTCCCGCACCTGCGGCGTGCCGAAGGCATCGCGGAACAGCATGGAATCGAGCACGGTGGTCGAGGCATGAAAAGCGGGCATGGGCGTTTCTTCGTGGTTGGTGTTTTGTGTGAGGGCAGCTTACGCACACGGAACTGTTCGGCAATGGACATTCACTATTCGTCACACATTCGATGCCGTCGCGAAGGCCAGGACAACGTCGGCAGCTGCCGCACGCCATTGCCTCAACACCGTCATTGCGAGGAGCCCTTGCGACGAAGCAATCCACGCTGGCTCCGCGGCGGCAGGCTGGATTGCTCGCAACGACGTGAGGAAATCGCGACAATCCGGCCGAAACGGCTTTATTCTAATCCAGGTTGCATTCCTCCCCGTAAACTGCATGCCTGCCATCACGCGATCGTGGTGAACCGGGCAGGCCCCTCGGCGGACTCACAGACATCAGCCGAAATCCGTTTTGCTTTCATTATTGCCCGATGTTGCCTTGAGGTCTGAGTTTTCGACGTGCAGTTTCTGTTCCGGGATCACCTGCTCGATACCGACTTGCGCGAGCTGAGCCGCGAGCAGGTTCCCGTTGCCGTGGAGCCACAGGTCTTCGATCTCGTCGTCCACCTCATGGAGAACCGCGATCGGGTGGTCAGCAAGGACGAGCTGATCGACAAGATCTGGCACGGGCGCAGCGTCTCCGAATCCACGCTGACCAGCCGGATCAATGCGGCACGCAAGGCGGTCGGAGACAGCGGCGCGAGCCAGGCGCTGATCCGCACCATCTCACGCAAGGGTTTTCGTTTCGTCGGCGACGTCGAAACCAAGCGTGGGGCAACCGCGCCGGAATCCGATTTCGAAGCGAAGCTTCTACGGGCCCCGCTGCCGCTACCGGACCGCCCCGCGATCGCGGTGCTGCCCTTCACCAACATGAGCGGCGACCGCGAGCAGGATTATTTCTCGGACGGAATCAGCGAGGACATCATCACCGCGCTGTCGAAGCTGCGCTGGTTCTTCGTCATCGCGCGCAACTCCTCCTTCGTCTACAAGGGCCGCGCGGTGCACATGAACGAGGTCGCGCGCGAGCTCGGCGTGCGCTACGTGCTCGAAGGCAGCGTGCGGCGGAGCGGCGATCGCGTGCGTATCTCCGCGCAGCTCAACGACGTCTCGACCGGCAGCCATCTCTGGGCCGAACGCTACGACCGCGAGCTTGCCGACATCTTCGCGGTGCAGGACGAGATCACCGAGGCGATCGTCGCCGCGATCGAGCCGCAGCTCTATACCGCCGAGAGTTTTCGCGCCCAGCAGAAGCCGCCGGGAAGCCTGGATGCCTGGGACCTTGTGATGCGCGCATTGTCGCATTACTGGCGCATCACCCGCGAGGACAATGCCGCCGCGCAAGGACTGCTCGAAGAGGCCGTCGCGCTCGATCCCGCCTATGGCAAGGCACTCGGCCTGCTCGCAACCAGCCACATCTTCGGCGCGCATATGGGCTGGTCCGACATGGCCCCGACCGTGCCGGTCGCCGAGCGCGCCGCGCTCGCGGCGGTGGAGGCCGATCGCGAAGATGCCTGGGCTCATCATGGTCTGGCGTATGCTTATCTATTCCGCCGCCGCTTCGACGACGCGCTGGCGGAGTTCGAACTGGCGCTGAACCTCAATCCGAACTTTGCGATGGCGCACGCCTTCTATGGCGTGACGCTGTGCTACGCGGGACGATGGCAGAACGGCGATGTCGCGGCGCGCCGCGCGCTGCGGCTGAGCCCGCGCGACCCGCTCGCAGCAATCTATTGCGGCGTCGCGGCCTATGCCCGGTTCATCGGCCGCGATTACGAAGGCGCCGCACAGATGGCGCGCGAGTCGATGCGGCAGCGCGCCGATTTCGTCGGCGCGCATCGCGTGCTGACGGCCGCCGCCGGTATGTCAGGGGATTCCGCGCGCGCGGCTTCCGCCTTGGAAGGCTTGCGCCGCGCCCAGCCCGGCATCTCGCTGGCCTGGATCACACGCGAGCTGCCGATGCTGCGGGACGAGGATCGCGAGCATTATCTCGAGGGATTGCGGCGCGCGGGGATGAGGTAGCTAATTTCTCGTCTCCCGCTTGCGGGAGAGGAGAAGGGCGCCGCTACTCCTGCATCATCTCGCCGCTGCCGCCGAATTCGGCCGGGAAATCCTTGAGCTTGGGCAGTCCGTCGCGCATTGGCAGCACCGTCTCGGCGTAATTGACGTGGACGCCTGGTGCAAACGCGAGGGTGGGGATGGTGGCAGTGAAGACGTCGATCAGGCCGAGCGGCGGATGGTTGGTCATGAGATGACCGCCGCACTTCTTGCAATATTTGCGCTGGCTGAGCGGCGTCTTCGCAAAGGTCTCGACATTCTCTGCACCTTCGCTGATGCGCACGGCTTCGGGCTTCCACAGGCTGAAGGCGTTCACCGGACCGCCCGACCACGAGCGGCACGAGCTGCAATGGCAATAGCCCATCGCCTCCGGTGCACCTGTGACCTCGATCGTGACTGCGCCACAGAAGCAGTTTCCAACATGTTTCATTAGGTCGTCTCCGTTGATGATGGTTTAGATTCCTCCCCCCGCTCCTGTTTGCCGAGAACTCGGCAAAAACGAATGCGGGGTCGCGACGAGCTTTGCTCGCACTGATAGCGTCGGGGTGAGGGGGATTCACCCCGAGAAACGTTGAAGGTTGCGTCCGGCACGATCCGTTACGCGCCTCGGCGCCGCCGCGCATCCTCCTTTCGGCGGACGCGACGGAACGACGCGCAAGCTATACCGACTTGCGCCAGGGAATAAGCATCGACACCCGTTGTTTGTACTGCCGGTACTCGTCGCCGAAGAGATCGACGAGGTCGTGCTCCTCCAGCGCGATGCCGACGAAGATGTAGGCCGTGGTCACGGCGGCGAACAGCAGATGGCCCGCGGTCATGACCGGCGCCGCCCAGAACGCGATGATGAAGCCGAGATAGATCGGATGACGGACAAACTTGTAGAGCAGCGGCGTCTTGAATCGCGGCGGCGACGCCTCCTTGCCGACGAGATGATTGGTCACCTGATGCAAGCCGAACAGCTCGAAGTGATTGATGATGAAGGTCGAGGTGAACACCAGGACCCAGCCCGCCAGCGACAGCGTGACGATCGTCACAGCGATATCCGGATTCGCGACGTCCCATATGACCGTGGGCAGCGGACGCCACTGCCAGAACAGGAGGAGCAATGACAGGCTCGCAAACAGCACATAGGTGCTGCGCTCGACCGGCTTGGGGACGTACTGCGTCCACCAGGCCTTGAATTGCCGGCGCGCCATTACGCTGTGCTGGACCGCAAACAGGGCCATCAGGAGCAGATTGATGATGATGGCCTCGGCCACGGGCGTGTCGGTCCCGGTATCGATGGTCTTCGGCACCACCAGCCCCATGACGAAACCGATGGCGTAGAGAATGGTGATGAAAAACACGAGATACGCCGCAATTCCGTACAGAAAGGCGATGAACTTGAAAATGCGTGAGCCCGCAACCGGGCCGATAGGATGAACCTGATGATCAATTTGGGTCATAAACAGCTCCGTTGTGCCAAAACGCCGGCACTTCATTGGTCGCTGCACCATGCCGCACCGGAGGTCCCAAGACTTTCGCGGACGGTTGATTTTCGCCTGAGACGACTTTGATTTTTGCTTGAGACGACAAAAACGTGCGATTTTGCTTTGAAAACAACGTGCTCGACGGCGACCTGCGGGAACTCACTTGCAGCGGAGCCGCTGTGCCGTTGCAGCCGCAGGTGTTCGATCTCCTGCTCTATCTGGTGGCGCAGCGCACGCGTGTGGTCAGCAAGGATGACCTGATCAGCCAGATCTGGAGCGATCGGATCATCTCGGATTCCGCCCTGAACAGCCGGATCAACGCCGCCCGCAAGGCGCTCGGCGACGATGGCGCAAGCCAGCGGCTGATCAAGACCATTCCGCGCAAGGGTTTTCGTTTCGTCGGCGAAGTCCGGGAAGAAGTGGCAGCCACGACTGCGCCCGCGCAGCCCGTCGCTGCCCTGCCGCGCGTCCTGACGGACCGTCCGGCGGTCGCGGTGCTCGCTTTCGAGAACATGAGCGGCGATCCCGCACAGGACTATTTCGGCGACGGCATCAGCGAGGACATCCTCACCGCGCTGTCGAAGCAGCGCTGGTTCATGGTGATCGCCCGCAACTCGTCCTTTACCTACAAGGGACGCGCGGTCCACATCCGGCAGATTGCCGAGGAACTGGGCGTCCGCTACGTCGTCGAAGGCAGCGTGCGCAAGTCGGACAACCGGGTGCGCATCACCGCGCAGCTCAACGACGCCACGACGGGCAGCCATCTCTGGGCCGAGCGCTACGACCGCGAGCTGGTCGACGTGTTCGCCGTGCAGGACGAGATCACGAATGCGATCGCTGCGGCGATCGAGCCGCAGATCCATGCGGCGGAAAGTTTTCGCGCCCATCGCAAGCCCCCCGCGAGCCTGGATGCCTGGGATCTCCTGATGCGGGCGCTGTCGCATTACTGGCGCGTGACGCGGCGGGATCACGAGACCGCACGGGCGCTGCTAGAACGCGCGGTGGGGATCGACCCGAACTACGGCCAGGCGCTGTCGGTGCTCGCGGCGAACCACATGTTCGGCGTGCATCTCGGCTGGGCCGAGCTTGCCATGGTGGCGCCAGCGGCGGAAGCCGCCGCGCTCGCCGCGGTGCGCTGCGACCATGAGGATGCCTGGGCGCACGCCGCGCTCGGCAGCGTCTACTTCTCGACGCGAAGACTTGCCGACGCACTGTCCGAGTTCGAGCAGGCGCTCGCACTCAATCCGAACTTCTCGCTGGCGCAGGGCTATTACGCACTGGCGCTGTCCTATGCCGGGCGGCCGAAGGATTCATTCGAGGCAGCGCAGAGGGCAATGCGGCTGTCGCCGCGCGATCCATCCCTGGCGATCTATCACGGCATCGCCGGCTATGCCCGCTTCACCGAGCGGCGCTATGCCGAGGCCATCGCGCTCGCGCGCGAGGCAATCCGTCATCGCGGCGACCTTACCGGCGCCTACCGCGTGCTCGCGGTTTCTGCCGGCATGACCGGAGACGGCGTGCTTGGGGAGATGGCGCTGGGCGAGCTCCGCCGCACCCAGCCCAACATCTCGCTGCACTGGATTTCGACGCAATTGCCATGGGCCAATGAGGCCGACCGCGAGCACTATCTGGAAGGATTCCGGCGGGCGGGCTTGCGCTAGACGATCCTCACGCCGGGTCCGCGTCGCGCTTGCGGCGCAGATGGACGGATCGCGCGGCGCTGCGGCGCCGGATTGGCTGCCAAACGCCATAACAGGACGCGCTGTACATTTTTTGTGCGAACACTGTCGAGACTTTCATCTTGCGGCGCCGAACGAGACTGTGTGAGCCTCGATCCCGGATGGGGACTGGGATGGGCCGGCCATAGCTTTGCGCGCCATGACGTGCGAAGCGTTTGCGGCTGGTCTCGCTTGAGAAAGATACGACATGTCAAAACGAGTGTTGCTTGGTGTCCTCCTGGCTTGCGGTCTCGCGGCCCCGGCGCTGGCGCAAGACCCGAAAGCGGGTGGAGCGATCAATGCCGTGATTCAGCCCGAGCCGCCCGGCCTGATGCTGGCGATGGTCCAGAACGGCCCGGTGCAGATGGTGTCGGGCAACATTTTCGAAGGCCTGCTTCGCTACAGCCCCAAGCTCGAACCGCAGGCCGAGCTCGCCGAGAGCTGGAGTGTCAGCGAGGACGCAAAAACCTACACATTCAAGCTCAGGAAGGGCGTGACCTGGCATGACGGCAAGCCCTTCACCGCCGCCGACGTGCTGTTCTCGCTCGAGATGCTGAAACAGACCCACGCGCGTGCCCGCAACAATCTGGCGCAGGTCGACAAGGTCGAGGCTCCCGACGACTACACGGTGGTGTTCACGCTGAAGCAGCCGTTCGGCCCGTTCCTGGGCATCTTCGAGGTCGGCTCAATGCCGATGGTACCCAAGCATCTTTATGAAGGCACCGACTGGAAGACCAATCCCTACAATAACGCCCCTGTCGGCACCGGCCCCTTCATGTTCAAGGAATGGCAGAAGGGCTCTTTCATCCGCCTGGTCAAGAACCCGAACTATTACGAGAAGGGCAAGCCCTATCTCGACGAGATCTACTGGCAGATCATTCCCGATGCCGCGGCGCGCTCGGTGGCGTATGAGACCGGCAAGGTCGACGTGCTGCCCGGCGGCTCGGTCGAGAATTTCGACGTGCCCCGGCTCTCCAAGCTGAAGGACACCTGCGTCACCGGCGCCGGCTGGGAGTTCTTCTCGCCGCTGGCCTGGCTGTGGCTCAACAACCGGCAGGGTCCGCTCGCCGACAAGCGGGTGCGGCAGGCGGTCATGTTTGCGATCGACCGCGAGTTCGCCAAGGACGTGATCTGGAACGGGCTCGGCAAGGTCGCAACCGGCCCGTCGGCCTCGACCATCAAATACTACACCGACGACGTGCCGAAGTACCCTTACGATCCCGCCAAGGCCAAGGCGCTGCTGAAGGAAGCCGGCTACAAGGGCGAGAAGATCCGCCTTCTGCCGCTCGCCTATGGCGAGACCTGGCAGCGCTGGGGTGAAGCCGTGAAGCAGAACCTCCAGGACGTCGGCATGAACATCGAGACCATCGCCACCGACGTCGCCGGCGGCAACCAGAAGATCGGCGACTGGGACTACGACATCGCCTTCACCTACCTCTACCAGTACGGCGACCCCGCGCTCGGCGTCGGCCGCAATTACGTCTCCAGCGCGATTGCCAAGGGCCAGGTGTTCAACAACGTCGAGGGTTACTCCAACGCTGAGATCGACAAGCTGTTCGCCGAGGGCGCGGTGGCAACGCCGGACTCCAAGCGCAAGGAGATCTACGAGAAGGCGCAGAAGATCCTGGTCGAGGACGTGCCGGTGGCCTGGATGCTCGAGCTGCAATTCCCGACCATCATGCGCTGCAAGGTCAAGAACCTGATCACCACCGGGATCGGAGTCAACGACGGCTTCAAGGATGCATGGCTCGACAAGTGAGGGCTACCTCCGTCACCTCTCCCCGCTTGCGGGGAGAGGTGGGCGCTCCGTCTCTGTCGCTCCAGGTCACACCACCGATATGATCCTCTAGATGCTCTCCTTTGTCGCTCAGCGTGTCGCGAAGGGCGTGATCGTCCTGCTTGCGATCGTCGTCCTCAATTTCTTCCTGATCCGGCTCGCGCCCGGCGATCCCGCCGTCGTGATGGCGGGCGAGGCCGGCGCCAGCGACCAGATCTTCGTCCAGCAGCTCAGGGAGAAGTTCGGCCTGGACAAGCCGCTGCCCGAGCAGCTCTTCATCTACGTCAAGGGCATCGTGACCCTCGACCTCGGCTTCTCCTTCCGCCAGCAGGCGCCGGTCGCGAAGCTGATCGGCGAGCGGCTGCCGGCGACATTGCTGCTGACGCTGACGGCCTTCGCGATCTCGCTCGTGCTCGGCATTCTCTTCGGCACCTTCGCCGCGCGCTTTGCCGGAACCTTTCTCGACACCGCGATCACCGTCTTTGCGCTGATCTTTTACGCCATGCCGATCTTCTGGGTGGCGCTCATGAGCATCCTGCTGTTCTCGGTCACCATGGATTGGCTGCCGAGCTTCGGCTACGAGACGGTCGGCGCCAACCTTTCCGGCCCTGCCCATGTGGTCGACGTCGCAAGGCACCTGATTATGCCGGCGATGACGCTCGGCCTGTTTTTTATGGCGACGTATACGCGCATGACGCGAGCCTCGATGCTCGAAGTGAAGCGTCTCGACTTCGTCAAGACCGCGCGCGCCAAAGGCCTGTCCGACGCCGTGATCCAGCGTCGCCACGTCCTGCGCAACGCGCTACTGCCCGTCGTGACGCTCGCCGGAGTCCACTCCGGCACCCTGATCGGCGGCGCCGTCATCACCGAGACCGTGTTCGCCTGGCCCGGCATCGGACGCCTGATGTACGACGCCCTGCTCCAGCGCGACTACAATCTGCTGCTCGGGGTCTTCGTGATCTGCTCCGCCATTGTCCTGATCTTCAACCTCATCACCGACCTGGTCTATCGCCTGGTCGACCCGCGCATCGAATTCTCCATATGAAACAGTTCTGGAAATCGATGTTGAGGAGCCCGAGCGGCGTCATCGGGCTCATCATCCTGCTCCTTGCGATCTCAGTCGCCTTGTTCGGTCCGATGCTGTTCCCGAACTCGCCCTGGCGCATGGTGCAGCGGCCGTTCCTGCCGCCGTTCACGCTCGCGACCGTGCCGCTCGGCACCGATGCACTCGGCCGCGACGTGTTCGCCGGCATGATCTTCGGCGCACGCGTCTCGCTGCTCGTCGGCATGGTCTCCACCCTGGTTGCGCTGGTCGTCGGCGTTCCGATCGGCGCCATGGCCGGCTATTTCGGCGGCAGGGTCGACGACGCCCTGATGCGTTTCACCGAGTTCTTCCAAACCATTCCGAGCTTTGCGCTCGCGATCGTCCTGGTCGCGATCCTGCAGCCCTCGATCTATTCGATCGTCGCCTCGATCGCGCTGGTAAGCTGGCCGCCGGTCGCGCGCCTCGTCCGCGGCGAGGTGCTGTCGTTGCGCACGCGGGAGTACGTCCAGGCCGCGGTGGTCACGGGCCAGAGCAACACCTGGATCATCCTGCGCGAAATCCTGCCGAACACGCTGTCGCCGGTGATCGTGCTGGCTTCGCTGATGGTGGCGACCGCGATCCTGCTGGAATCCTCGCTGGCGTTCCTCGGCCTCGGCGATCCCAATCTGATCTCCTGGGGCTACATGGTCGGTGCCGGCCGCACCGTGATCCGCCAGGCCTGGTGGATCACCGTGTTTCCCGGCGTCGCGATCCTGATCTCGGTGCTCGGGCTCAATTTGATCGGCGAAGGCCTCAACGACGCGCTCAATCCGCGGCTGTCGCGGGAGGGCCGCTGATCATGACCGCACCGCCCGCCGTCTCCGTCAAGAATCTGCGGATCGCATTGCCCAAGGGCGCCGAGCGTCCCTTCGCGGTCGACGGCATCTCGCTCGATTTGCGGCCCGGCAAGATCGTTTGCGTGGTCGGCGAATCCGGCTCCGGCAAGTCGATGTGCGCGCATGCGCTGATGGGCCTGTTGCCGGACACGGTCACCGTCACCTCCGGCGAGATCCAGTTCGAAGGACGCGACCTGCTCAAACTCGACGACGAATGCTGGCGCGATCTGCGCGGCCGCCGGCTTGCGATGATCTTTCAGGAACCGATGACCGCGCTCAATCCGTTGATGCGGATCGGCGACCAGATGGCGGAGATGTTCGAGGCGCACGGGCTGCTCACGCCGAGGGAGCGGCGCGCAAAGGCGCTATCGCTGGCGCGCGAAGTCGGCCTCCCCGACCCCGAGCGCATCGTGCGCGCCTATCCGCACCAGCTCTCCGGCGGCCAGCGCCAGCGCGCCATGATCGCGATGGCGCTCGCGCTCGAACCGGCGGTGCTGGTCGCGGACGAGCCGACCACCGCGCTCGACGTCACCACGCAAGCGCAGATCCTGAAACTGATCCGCAACCTCCAGCGCAATCGCAACATGGCGGTGATGTTCATCACCCATGATTTCGGCGTGGTCGCCGACATCGCCGACCAAGTCGTGGTGTTGCGCCATGGCAAGGTGGTCGAGGAAGGCCCCGCCTCGGCGGTCTTCAACGCGCCGCAACACGACTACACCAAGGCGCTGCTCGCCGCCGTGCCCTCGATGGACCCACCCGCCCGCAGCCCCCTGGACGACCAGGCCAAGGCGGTCGAGGTGATCGGACTGGACAAGACCTACGTCACCTCCGGCGGCTGGTTTCGCGAGGACCGCCGCGTCGATGCCGCGCGCGGGGTTAATTTCAACATCCTCAAAGGCGAGACGCTCGGCCTGGTCGGCGAATCCGGTTCTGGCAAATCGTCGGTGGCCCGCCTTGTGATGCGGCTGATCGAGGCCGACCGCGGCACCGTGCGGATCGGCGAGACCGATCTCACAAAGCTCGCGGGCAAGGCGCTACGCGCCGAGCGCCCTCGCATCCAGATGATCTTCCAGGATCCGTTCGCTTCGCTCAATCCGCGCCGCAAGGTCGGTCATATCATCGCCGACGGCCCGATCGCGGCCGGCACCGATCCGAAAGTGGCGTTCGACCGCGCCCGCGATCTCCTCAAGATGGTCGGGCTCGATGCCGGCGCGCTCGAACGCTATCCGCATGAATTCTCCGGCGGCCAGCGCCAGCGCATCGGCATTGCGCGCGCGCTCGCGCTCGAGCCCGAGATCATCGTCGCGGACGAGGCCGTCTCCGCGCTCGACGTCTCCGTGCAGGCGCAGGTCCTAAGGCTGCTCGAAGACCTCAAGGCCCGCCTCGGCCTCTCGATGCTGTTAATCACCCACGACCTGCGAGTCGCAGCGCAAATCTGTGACCGCATCGCCGTGATGCAGCGCGGCGTCATCGTCGAGTTGAAGCCGACCGCGCAGCTGTTCGCCGCGCCCGAGCATGCCTATACACGCGAATTGCTCGCAGCAGTCCCGGGGCAGAGAGAGCGCGCGCCGGCGTAAGTCAGCCGACCGCGGTTTCTACTTCGTTCGAGGATTCGTGTTGTTCCAGGTGGGGACTGAGTTTGTTACGCCGACGGAGGGCTGGTTGGACGTTCCGATCGACGGCGCCGTCACGGTCCCGACGGTCTGCCCGGAACTTCCGATGGTCCCTTGCTGCACCGGCGCTCCGGTGCGTCCGCTCGTGCTGCCTGGTGTACCCGTCCCCGATGTTTGTGCGTTTACAGCAAGTGGCGCGGCGGCCAATCCGAGAGCAATAAGTGCAGCAATGGTGCGTTTTGTTCTTGTCATGGCTGATCCTTTCGGGCGCGGTCTCTCAATCGCAATGCCGTTCGTCGAGGCGCCCGTGCACTGACTGACCTTACAACTCCACGCGCGAGAAAATGTGCCGCAGTGCCATCATCCCGTGGGCTCAACTCTTCATCACGATGCTACGAAGCGGTCCCCGCCGAACGGATGCGCCGTGCCATCGGCGCATCGCTGAAGGTACCCCGTTCCACCTCAGGAACGGAATAGTCACGGGCTTTTTATCCCTCGTGGCCGCCCGCATGGCTGCAAAGCCGAAGCCGGCACCCCACATCCGCATGAAATGATTTCCATCATGTGATGGTGGATTGAAGATCTAATTGGAGCCGACATGGGCCAGATTATTCAGTTTGTCTCGAAATCCGAGCGCGAGCGCATTCGCCTCATCCAGGAAGCGCGCGCGATCTACGACAGCATCTTCCCGCCGACTGATCCGATGAGCGAGAGATCAGGCGGAGCCGCCGCACGTCGCAGCGACGGGGGCAACCTCGCGTGATCAAAATCATCGCCGTGCTCTGCAACCTCGCCTCTCCGGCGAACTGTCATGAGCAGACCGTCACCACATCCGACTTCGCCGACGTCTCGATGCAATCTTGCCTGATGGGCGCGCCGCAACTCGCCGAATGGATGAACCAGCATCCGGCCGAGCGCCTCGCCGGGTGGCGCTGCGTGATCGGCCAACAGGCCGGGCGGGGAATTTAGGATCGGACGGGCTCTCCCTGAACGATCCGCAATGTCTGGTCCACCGCCATGATCATTGCTGGTCGCACTTTATCATCTTCTTTGGCCTTGCGACCGTCACAGGTGACCGGCATTGGCTCGCCAGACAGGCGCGCCTACCTGACCGGCGGGTTGGTGTTGCTCCAGGTCGGGACTGCGTTGGTCACGCCGACCGACGGCCAGTTATACGTACCGACCGACGGCGCCGTGACCGTCCCGACCGACTGTCCGCTCGACCCGTAGGCTCTGGGCTGTGCTGCCAACGATCCGGCGCTCCCATAGCTCGGAGCCACCACGCCGGTGCTGTAAGCTCGGCTTGACCGGTGCTTCTTGGCCTCAGCCGCGATCGGCGCGGCAAGCAACCCGACGGTGACTAGGGCGGCAATGGCGGGTTTGATGCTTGTCATGGCTGATCCCTTCATTCGCTGTGGGCCCCTTGCCATCTGTTCATTCAGCCGCGGATTTCCATAGGCAGCCGTTCATAACTCCGTGCGCGGGCGGAGGCGCCGGGGAGCGGTCGCACGACTAGCACGCCCGCTCGCGTGCCTCGCCTTCGGATGGACCCGAATCAGCGCTAGTGCATTCACCTCATCGACTTCGCGTATTGAGGCGACATGACCGGTCCCGAACTGAAGCAACTCCGCAACGATCTCTCGGAGGTCCTCGAGCGCAAGCTCACCGCGGCCGACATGGCCCGGCTTTGCGGATTGCCGGAGAAGGGCGGCGCCGACACCATCCGGCGCTGGGAAGTGAGCGGCCCGACACCGTCGGCGACCAAGGTGCTGCGCGTGCTCGCGATGGCGAGCGAGCGCTATCCGATCCTGGAGAAGTTCGACGTCTTCGATCGTCATGACGTGCGCGAGGAAGACCGGCCCGCAAAGCGCGCTGCATTCCGCGAACAGATGCGCGATGAGGCGCGGCGCCGTCTTGGTTAATGAGATGCGCGCGCAAGTTACCCTGATAACGCCGAGTTAAGCTTTCCTTCAGCACTTCTTAAGCCGACATTAAGCACAAAAATCATTTACAGCCCAATAAGTTACGTTGGCTGCCGCTGTGCCATGGATGTGACAGCATTTTCGTCAAAAGCGAGCTATCTGCAAACCAACGACGGCGCGGAAAGCGCGACTGCCGGGGACTTAAGTGTTGGAGTTTGGACTATGAAGAAGATTCTGTTTGCGACCGTTGCGCTGCTCGTGGTGGGCGCTGCCGCACCGGCGGTCGGTGCCGATCTCGGTAACCGCAACTATTATAAGGCGCCCGCGCCCGCCTATGCCGCCCCGATTTACAACTGGACCGGCTTCTATATC
>NZ_JADPJF010000103.1:215706-235867 GCF_023073295.1 Bradyrhizobium sp. 23
GCGGCGCGTTCTCCAGCGACAACAATTTCAGCGGCCTCTCCACCGGCAATAACGGCAACGGCCGTTTCCTCGGCGGTCTGCAGGCCGGTGCGGACTGGCAGTTCAACCCGAACTTCGTTGTCGGCGTCGAAGGCCAGTATTCCTGGCTCTCCGGCAGCGTCGGCGCGGTGTTCCCAGCCGGCGTCGCCTACACCAACGACCAGCGCGGTCTCGGCTCGATCACCGGCCGCGTCGGCTACACCTGGGGTCCGGGCCTGCTCTACGTGAAGGGCGGCTACGCCTATTCCGACAACAACGAGAAGGTGACCGTCGGCGGCGTGCCGACCGGCTTCATCATCAGCGGCGACCACCGCAACGGCTACACCGTCGGCGCCGGCCTCGAATACATGTTCGCGCCGAACTGGTCAGCCAAGGCCGAGTACCAGTACTACAATTTCGGCGACGCCCACTTCACCGCGGGCCCGCTGGCGGGAACCGGCAACTTCACCACCGACGACCACACCATCAAGGCGGGCGTCAACTACCGCTTCAACTGGGCCAACTCGGCGGTCGCGCGCTACTGAACGGTTATCAAAGCCTTATCATGATGAAGGGCCGGCATCGTTGCCGGCCCTTCTTTTTTCGCTGTGCGGAACGCAACGCAACCAATTGAGCAACTTGCGATTTTTTAACCTGCCCCGAGGATACTCCGCCGCGAAAACATAAAGATCATGCGTGGGGGAATTTCGATGGCGATCCGTCTGGGCCTTGGCCGTTTGCTTGGTGGTATCCGGCCTCGTTTCAAAATGCCGACATGGGGCGTGCGCGGCAGCCTGTTCACGGCCTTCGCAGTGATCGCGGGCATGGGTCTCGTGATCGCGGCCGGCGCCGGCTTCGTCTTCAACCATCTCGGCAGCACTATGATGGACCTGAGCGGCCGCGATATCCCCCGCCTTTCCGCAAGCCTTCAACTCGCATCGCAAAGCGCAACGCTCGCGGCGCAGGGGCCGGGCCTGCTGGCGTCGCCGTCCGACGAGGCGCTGAACGAACGCACCAAGAAGGTGCAGGAGATCCAGCAGCTTGCCATGGCCAAGCTTGGCGAGATCATCGAGCTCGGCGCCGACAAGCAGATCGCAACCGCGTTGCGCGACACCGCCAAGAGCATCGACGAGGCGACCCAGAGCCTGGTGTCAGCCGCGCGCGAGCGGCTCGATACCGGCGCGCTGCATGACAAGCAATATGAAGCACTCCGCAAGGCGCAGCTCACCTTCGTCGGTGCGGCCGGTCCTGCCATGCTGGATGCGCAGACGCGTCTGAACGCGATCCTCGGTGCGGCGGAAGTTTCCGCTGACGATGCCACCGAAGCCGCCCGCACCGTCTCCCAGGTCGCGACCATCTCCGCCAACGGCAATCTGATGGCCGCCGACATGATGGCGGCGCTGTCGGCCAACAACAGCGATACGCTGGAGGCGATCGAGAAGGAGTTCAAGGCGACGCGCGACCGTGTCAAGTCGAACCTCGAGGACCTGCCGAACATGGCCTCGATGCAAGCGGTGCGCGACACCGTGCAAAAGCTGTTCGCCTTCGGCGAAGGCAAGTCCGGCGTGTTCAAGATCCGCCAGAAGGAGCTCGACGCCATCGACTACGGCCAGACCATCCTGGACGAGACCCGCAAGCTCAATGTCGGCCTCGGCATCAGCGTGCAGCAGCTGGTCGAGGGTGTGCAGAAGGAGACCAACGCGTCGACCTTCCAGGCGCGGCAGGAGATCTCGCTCGCGACCACCGCGATGCTGGCGCTCGGCGCACTGACGCTGGTCGGCTCGGCGCTGTTCGTCTGGCTCTATGTCGGCCGCAACATCCTGCGCCGCATTCGCGAGCTTCAACGCGCCATGCAGTTGCTCTCGGCCGGCGACCTTGACACCGAGATCGTCCGCTCCCGGCAGAACGACGAGATCGGCGCGATGAAGGAAACGCTGACGGTGTTCCGCGACAGCATGATCGAAGCCCGGGCGCTTGCGAGCGAGCAGGACAGGGATCGCATCGCCAAGGCCGAGCGTGCGGCGCAGATGGAGGCGAAGATCGCCGGGTTCGAGAGTACGGTGCGCTCCGCACTCGACAATCTCGCGCAGTCGGCCAATTCGATGCAATCGACCGCGCAGAGCATGTCGACCACGGCAGACCAGTCCAATGCGCTGGTGAACGCGGTTGCCTCCGCAGCCGAAGAGACCTCGGTCAACGTGCAGACCGTATCGTCAGGCACCGAGCAGCTCTCGTCCTCGATCGAGGAAATCAGCAAGCAGGTCGTCACCTCGGCCGCGATCGCCAGGAAGGCGGTCGACGAAGCGGGCGCGACCGACGCCACCGTGCAGAGCCTCGCCGACAGCGCGAGCCGCATCAGCGTGGTGGTCGACCTGATTCAGACCATCGCCTCGCAGACCAATCTGCTGGCGCTCAACGCCACCATCGAGGCGGCGCGCGCGGGCGAAGCCGGCCGCGGCTTCGCGGTGGTCGCCTCCGAGGTGAAGAGCCTCGCGAGCCAGACCGCCAAGGCCACGGAGGAGATCCGTAGCCAGATCGCCAGCATGCAGTCAGTGACGACGTCGGCGGTCGGCGCCATCCAGGGCATCGGCCGGATCATCGGCGAGATCAACGACGTCACTACGACGATCGCCGCCGCCGTCGAGGAACAGGGCGCGGCGACACGCGAGATCGCCCGCAACATCCAGCATGCGGCCGGTGGCACCAGCGAGGTTTCCAGCAACATCGTCGGCGTCTCCACGGCTTCGGCGGAAGCCGGCGCAGCGGCGAACGAAGTGCTCGGCGCCTCCGACGCGCTCCGCCGCGAAGCCGACATGCTGCGCGGAGAGATCGACGCGTTCCTCAACAACATGCGGGCTGCGTAAGGCGCCGTTCCGTAGCCCGGAATGACCGCTATGCAGGCCGCGCCAGCGTTCTTTTTCGGCTGGCGCGCCGTGACGGGCGGGTTTAAGCCGGTAGGATGAACGCAAAGACCGACACCGTGCAGTCCTCCGCCGACGCCCTGCGCTATCCCTGGGAACAGCATCCCGGCCCCGAACAGGTCGTCGAGGTGAAGCCAGGAGTGTTGTGGGCGCGGCTGAAGCTGCCGTTCCGCCTCAACCATGTGAACATCTACCTGCTCGCCGATGGTGACGGCTATGCCATGATCGATGCCGGCTTCGGCAATGAGGAGACGATCGAAGCCTGGACGAAGCTGTTCGACGGGCCGCTGAAGGGCGTCAACATCACGCGCCTGATCGTGACCCATTCCCATCCCGATCATGTCGGTCTGGCCGGGTGGATCGTCGAGCGGTTCAACTGCCCGCTCGTGATGTCGCAGGTCGAATATCTGCAATCGGTCTATCACCAGAACCGCGGCACCGAGGAGCGGCAGGAAGCGCAGCGGCTGTTCTTCCGCCGCCATGGCATGGACGAGTCGCTCACCGAAAAACTGCTCGGCCGCGGCCAGGACTATCTCAAGCGCGTCTCGGTGCTGCCGCCGTCCTACCGCCGCATCTCGCATGGCGATGACGTCGTGATCGGCACGCGCCGCTTCAAGGTGATCACCGGCGGCGGTCACGCGCTCGACCAGGTGATGCTGTACTGCGCCGACGACAAGCTGTTCCTCTCGGCCGACCAGGTGCTGAGCAAGATCTCGCCGAACGTCAGCGTGTGGGCGGTCGAACCCGACCAGAACTCGCTCGGCGAATATCTGGCCTCGCTCGCCCGCCTCACCACGACTCTCCCCTATGACGTGCTGGTGCTGCCTGGCCACGGCGTGCCGTTCTACGGGCTCAAGACCCGCATCAAGCAGCTCGCCGATCACCATGAGGAGCGCTGCCGCCTGATCGCGGAAGCCTGCCGCGAGGTGCCGCAGACCTCGCGCGCCCTGGTGCCCGTGGTGTTTAACAAGCACGTTCTGGACGAACATCAGATGGGTTTCGCTGCCGGCGAACTGGTCGCCCACGTCAATTACATGATCGTCGAGGGCCGGCTGACGGCCGAGACGCAGGACGGCGTGTTGCAGTTCAGGACGACCTGAGCGCTGACTTCAATTCAGCGGATGGTGCAGAGCAACATTGCATCTCGCGCGAACTTGATCCGGATCAAGTTTCAAATCGCACGATAGGGCATTTTGCCCAAATGCCCCGCAGGTCCAAATGTGGGATAGCGCATAGACATTGGAGCTGGAAAAGCTCTAAGGATATGCGGGTCTTTGGTCGGTTCCGCTGCAGGTTTGACGATGGATTACGCCCAGTTTTTCAATTCCGCCCTTGATCGTCTCCACACCGAGCGGCGCTACCGCGTGTTCGCCGATCTCGAGCGCATTGCCGGCCGGTTCCCGCATGCGCTCTGGCACTCGCCCAAGGGCAAGCGCGACGTCGTGATCTGGTGCTCCAACGATTATCTCGGCATGGGCCAGCACCCGAAGGTGGTGGGCGCGATGGTCGAGACCGCGACCCGCGTCGGCACCGGCGCCGGCGGCACCCGCAACATCGCCGGCACGCATCATCCGCTGGTGCAGCTCGAGGCCGAGCTCGCCGATCTCCACGGCAAGGAAGCCTCGCTGCTCTTCACGTCCGGCTACGTCTCGAACCAGACCGGCATCGCGACCATCGCAAAGCTCATTCCGAACTGCCTGATCCTGTCCGACGAGCTCAACCACAATTCGATGATCGAGGGCATCCGCCAGTCCGGCTGCGAGCGGGTCGTGTTCCGCCACAACGACCTCGCCGATCTCGAAGCACTGTTGAAGGCTGCGGGCCCGAGCCGGCCCAAGCTGATCGCCTGCGAGAGTCTTTATTCGATGGACGGCGACATCGCCCCGCTCGCTAAGATCTGCGACCTCGCCGAGAAGTACGGCGCGATGACCTATGTCGACGAGGTCCACGCCGTCGGCATGTACGGCCCGCGCGGCGGCGGCATCGCCGAGCGCGACGGCGTGATGCATCGCATCGACATTCTCGAAGGCACGCTGGCCAAGGCGTTCGGCTGCCTCGGCGGCTACATCGCCGCCAACGGCCAGATCATCGACGCCGTGCGCTCCTATGCGCCGGGCTTCATCTTCACCACCGCGCTGCCGCCGGCGATCTGCTCGGCCGCGACCGCCGCGATCAAGCATCTGAAGACGTCAAGCTGGGAGCGCGAGCGTCACCAGGACCGTGCCGCCCGAGTCAAGGCGATCCTCAACGCCGCCGGCCTGCCGGTGATGTCGAGCGACACCCACATCGTCCCGCTGTTCATCGGCGATGCCGAGAAGTGCAAGCAGGCTTCCGACCTCTTGCTCGAACAGCACGGCATTTACATCCAGCCGATCAACTATCCGACGGTCGCCAAGGGCTCCGAACGCCTGCGCATCACGCCCTCGCCCTATCACGACGACGGCCTGATCGATCAACTCGCCGAAGCCCTGCTGCAGGTGTGGGACCGCCTGGGTCTGCCGCTCCGCGAGAAGTCGCTGGCGGCGGAGTAGGCTTCTTCGCCTTCTCTTTCGATCTAAGTTTCACCGTCCCGGAGCTACCCCCTCCCCACCGTCCCCCAAGGGGGAAGGGAGCGAGAGAGTTGCGCCTCCCTTAGGTCGGCGGAGCCGCACAGCGTAGCGGTCGGTCTCGAATTTCCTGCAACGCGGACGGTCTCTCCGTTCCCTCCCCCTTGTGGGGGAGGGTCAGGGAGGGGGTACCACGCGGGGACTCTCTCGGGGAGCCAGAAGCAGCGCAGCTTTAAGGCAGCCGCTTAACGACAACTCCGGTTCCCGCCGTGGCACGGCATTTCGCTGTCGCCTCCACCCGTCCAACGCGCTAGATTTACAGGGAAAATGAGATCGGGCGCGGCCAGCGCGCGCCCCGGGAGAAGCACGCTCGCCATGCTGCACGATTGGGGCGTGATCGCCGCCGCCTTCGGCTATATCGGCTTTCTGTTCCTGGTGGCGAGCCATGGCGACCGCCGCTCGCCGGCCGGGCGCGGCCGCGCCTCGGGGCTGATCTATCCGCTGTCGCTGGCGATCTACTGCACCTCCTGGACCTTCTTCGGCTCGGTCGGCTTCGCCACCCGCACCTCCACCGACTTCCTCGCGATCTATGTCGGCCCGATCCTGATGATCGGACTCGGAGCCGGCGTGCTGCGCCGCGTGATCCAGCTCGCGAAGGCCCACAACATCACCTCGATCGCCGACTTCATCGGCGCGCGCTACGGCAAGAGCCAGGCAGTGGCGGCAACCGTCGCGCTGATCGCCATCATCGGCTCGGTGCCCTACATCGCGCTCCAGCTCAAGGCGGTCGCCTCCTCGCTCGAAACCATCCTGAGCGAAGACCAGGCCTTCTCCCACATCCCGATCATCGGCGACGTGGCGCTGATCGTGACGCTGGCGATGGCGGCCTTCGCGGTGCTGTTCGGCACGCGGCAGACGGACGCCACCGAGCACCAGCACGGCCTGATGCTGGCGGTCGCAACCGAATCCATCATCAAGCTCGTCGCCTTCCTCGCTGCGGGCACCTTCGTCACGTTCTGGATGTTCTCGCCGCACGAACTGATCGAGCGCGCGATGAAGACACCGGAGGCGGTGCGCGTCATCAACTATTCGCCGTCGATCGGCAACTTCCTGACCATGACGCTGCTGTCGCTGTGCGCGATCATGCTGCTGCCGCGCCAGTTCCACGTCAGCGTGGTGGAGAATTCCTCGGACGCCGAGGTCGGTCGCGCGCGCTGGCTGTTTCCGCTCTATCTCGTCGCCATCAATCTGTTCGTGATCCCGATCGCGCTCGCCGGCCTCGTCAGCTTCCCGTTCGGCGCCGCCGATCCTGACATGTACGTGCTGGCGCTGCCGATGGAGGGCGGCGCGGATCTGCTCAGCGTCGCCGTCTTCGTCGGCGGGTTGTCGGCGGCGACCGCGATGGTGATCGTCGAATGCGTCGCGCTCTCCATCATGGTTTCGAACGACCTCGTGGTGCCCCTGGTGCTGCAACGACGGCCGGAGGGGCGCACCGGCGGTGCCGATTTCAGCGACTTCCTGTTGCGTTCGCGCCGGCTCGCGATCTTCGCCATCATGGTGATGGCCTATTTCTACTACCGCGCGCTCGGCAACACCCAGCTCGCGGCGATCGGCCTGCTGTCTTTTGCCGCCATCGCCCAGCTTGCACCAAGCTTCTTCGGTGGACTGCTGTGGCGGCGCGCGACCGCGCGCGGCGCGATCGGCGGCATGCTGGTCGGCTTCGCAGTGTGGCTCTACACGCTCTTCATCCCGAGCTTCATGGATACCTCGACGGCGGGCATCCTGCTGCTCCAGCACGGCCCGTTCGGGATCGAGGCGCTGCGGCCGCAGGCGTTGTTCGGCGCCGATTTGCCGCCGCTGATGCACGGCGTGGTCTGGTCGCTGTCGCTCAACATCCTCACCTACGTGCTGCTGTCGCTGGCGCGCCGGCCGTCTTCGATCGAGCTGGTCCAGGCCGATCTGTTCGTCCCCAACACGCTCGCGCCAATTTCCCCGAATTTCCGCCGCTGGCGCACCACGGTCACGGTGCAGGACATCCAGACCACGGTAGCGCAATATCTCGGGCCTGACCGCGCGCGGCATTCGTTCGAGGCCTTATCCGCGCGGCGCAATGTGCGGCTGGAGTCCGGGGCGCCCGCCGATTTCGAGCTGCTGCAGCACGCCGAGCACCTGATCGCCTCCTCGATCGGCGCAGCCTCCTCGCGTCTCGTAATGTCGCTGCTGCTGCGCAAACGGACGGTCTCCGCCAAGGCTGCGCTAAAACTGCTCGACGATTCCCATGCGGCGCTGCATTTCAACCGCGAGATCCTCCAGACCGCGCTTAACCATGTGCGCCAGGGCATCGCGGTGTTCGATGCCGATCTGCAACTGATCTGCTCCAACCGGCAGTTCGGCGATCTCCTCAACGTTCCTCCGCATTTCATCCAGTTCGGCACGCCATTGCGTGAAATCCTGGAATTCATGGGCGTGAGCGAGCCGGCCGATCCGATCGAGCGCGAGGCCATGCTGGAGCGCCGGCTGGTGGCTTACACCACCGACGGCGAGCCTTATCTCGAGCGCCTGCCCGACCGCCACATGGTGATCGAGATCTTGACCAACCGCATGCCCGGCGGCGGCTTCGTCATTACCTTCACCGACGTCACGCCCACGTTCGAGGCGGCCGAAGCGCTGGAGAGGGCCAATGCGACGCTGGAAAAGCGGGTGCGCGACCGCACCGAGGAGCTGACCCGGCTGAATTCCGAGCTGGCGCTGGCCAAGAGCGCGGCCGAAGACGCCAGCATCTCCAAGACCCGCTTTCTCGCCGCCGCAAGCCACGACATTCTCCAGCCGCTGAACGCGGCGCGGCTCTATGTCACGAGCCTGGTCGAGCGTCAGCACAGCGGCGAGGAGACACGGCTGGTCGAGAACATCGACGAATCGCTCCAGGCGATCGAGGAAATTCTCGGCGCGCTGCTCGACATCTCCAGGCTCGACGCCGGCGCGATGACGACCTCGATCTCGAGCTTCAAGATGGCCGATCTGATGCGCTCGCTGGAGATCGAGTTCGCGCCGATCGCACGCGCGAAGAATCTGGCTCTCGTGTTCGTGCCGTGTTCGCTGCCCGTCGAGTCGGATCGTCTCTTGCTGCGGCGGCTGCTCCAGAACCTGATCTCCAACGCGATCAAATATACTCCACGCGGGCGCGTGCTGGTCGGCTGCCGCCGCCGCGGCGCCACGCTGAAGATCTGCGTCTACGACACCGGCGTCGGCATCCCGACGGTCAAGCGCGGCGAGATCTTCAAGGAATTTCACCGCCTCGAGCAGGGTGCGCGGATCGCCCGCGGCCTCGGCCTGGGCCTGTCGATCGTCGAGCGGCTGGCGCGCGTGCTCAAGCACGACATTGCCATCGATTCCAATGTCGGCGGCGGCTCGGTGTTTTCCGTGACGGTGCCGACGGCGAAGGCGATCACCCACACCGCGGCCGTGACCAGTGCGACGCCGCTCGCACGCACCTCGATCTCGGGTACCCTGATCGTCTGCATCGAGAACGACGCCGCGATCCTCGACGGCATGCGCACGCTGCTGAAAGCCTGGGACGCCGAAGTGATCGCGGTCGCCGATCCCGAGGCCGCGATCGCCGCAATCGAGACTGCGGGCCGCCGCGTGACCGGCCTGCTGGTCGATTACCATCTCGACCGCGGCAACGGCATCGCCGCGATCCGCGACATCCGCCGCCGCTTCGGTGACGGCATCCCCGCGATCCTGATCACCGCCGACCGCAGCCCCGCCGTGCAAATGGCTGCGCGCGACGAAAAGGTTGCGGTGCTCAACAAGCCGGTCAAGCCGGCTTCGCTGCGCGCCCTGCTCGGCCAGTGGCGCACGCAGCAGATGGTGGCTGCGGAGTGAAACTCCGCACTCAGGGCGCAAGCCTTGTAAACACGTAGTCGCGACACTTCACACGAGCTTCGTGGCACGCGAAGCAGGTGCGATGCTGGGCCTCGTCGACCGGCTTGCCGTTGATGAAGCGACCAAATCCCCAGCCGCCGGTCGAGGCATATTTTTTGGAATCCTTGACCATCACCTGGACGGTGGTGGCTTCACCGGGAATCGTCGCGGACGCAAATTCGGGCGACTGTTTCCGCTTCCAGGCCCGCTTGACCAGAATTGTGCCGTCCGGGAACGGAAGCTTGTTGTCTTGATAAGCATCGATCGCGGTCCTGTTGCCGACGACGGCACGCAGCTCGTCCAGGGGAGCCGCCTCCTCGGCCGGCGCGATCAGCTCCCACTGCTTGTAGCCCTCCGGCACAGTGACGCCGAAGATGGGCGAGGCATCCGCCGGGCCCTGCGCGAAAGCGATCGTGACCAGATAGGGCACGCAGGTCAGGACAACGACGAGGAGGAGCACGGCAAGCACGATCATCGTCGTAGAAGACGGAACTTTTGACTTTTCGGATTTCATTTTCGCTGACGCTTCATTGAACTGCGTTCGCATGTCAGGCCTCGGTCCGGCCTTGCCGGACCGAGGCGCTGCCAAAATCCTCAGGCGCCGCCGTCGGCGTCGATGACGGCCTTGGCAAAGGCTTGCGGTGCTTCCTGCGGCAGATTGTGGCCGATGCCCCCGGTGATCAGGCGATAGTCGTACCGGCCCGAGAATTTCTTGGCATAGGCGCTTGGATCGGGATGTGGCGCGCCGTTGGCATCGCCTTCCATCGTGATCGCCGGGACGCTGATGACGGGAGCTGCGGCAAGCTTCTTTTCGAGCTCCTCGTACTTCGCCTCGCCCTGGGCGAGTCCGAGCCGCCAGCGGTAATTGTGGATGGTGATCGCGACGTGATCCTTGTTGTCCAGCGCCGCCGCGCTGCGCTCGAAAGTGGCGTCGTCGAACTTCCACTGCGGCGAAGCGAGCTTCCAGATCAGTTTTGCGAAATCATGCGTGTACTTCTCGTATCCGGCGCGGCCGCGCTCGGTCGCGAAATAAAACTGGTACCACCATTGCAGCTCGGCCGACGGCGGCAGCGGCGCGTTGCCCGCGGCCTGGCTGGAGATCAGATAGCCGCTGACCGAGACCAGCGCGCGGCAGCGCTCCGGCCAGAGCGCGGCGATGATGTCGGCGGTGCGCGCGCCCCAATCAAAACCGGCGACCACCGCTTTCTTGATGTCGAGCTTGTCCATCAGCGCGATGATATCGGCTGCCATTGCCGCGGGCTCGCCGTTGCGCGGCGTCTCGGCGGAGAGGAAGTGGGTCGAGCCGTAACCACGGAGATAGGGAATGATGACGCGATAGCCGGCCTTTGCCAGGATTGGCGCGACGTCGACGAAGGCGTGAATGTCGTAGGGCCAGCCGTGCAGCAGGATCGCGACGGGGCCGTTCGCAGGACCGGCCTCCGCGTAGCCGACGTTGAGGACGCCGGCATCGATCTGCTTGATCGCGCCGAACGACGCATTCCTTGCGGAAGAGCGCGTCGCTTGCGATTCGGCGCGGGCGAGGCCGATCACGCCGAGGCCGGCGGCGACAGTTCCCGCGGCGATGCCGAAAAACTGGCGGCGGTGCTGATCGATGATCTGTTTCATGATGCTGCTACCTTTCTGATAGTTGGAGGTGGTGCGTCAGATCAGTGCGACCGTGACGTCGATGTTGCCGCGGACGGCCTTGGAATAGGGACAGGTCTGATGCGCCTCATCGACGAGGCCGCGCGCGATCTCGCGATCGAGGCCGGGCAGGCTGACATCGAGGCGTGCCCTGAGCGAATAGGCGCCCTCGTCGAGCACGAGGTCGATCTCCGCATCGATCGCACATTTCCTGGGGAGCTCGATCTTCCGCTTGCGGGCCGCGATTTCCATCGCGCCTTCGAAGCAGGCCGACCAGCCGGCCGCGAACAATTGCTCGGGATTGGTACCGATGCCGTTGCCGCCCGGCGGCGACAGCTTGACATCCAGACGGCCGTCGGAACTGCGCGATATCCCGTCCTGCCGCCCGCCACTGGTGCGGGTCCGGGCCGTGTAGAGCAATTTTGCCGCTTGGGTCATGAATGTCTCCTTGCCATCGCGCAACTCACTAGCAGCGGCTGCCGCGACACACCCGTTGGGACTTGTGAGAAGTTGTGAGGTCTCGGTTCGCGCGCCTCACAGGACCTGCATCCGCGGTCCGATCGCGGCGTGGGACGGCCTTGCCGGATTGCGATCATCTGGCTATCCGGTCCGTTCCAAAAGATCAGGATTCCGCCATGACCGAGCCGGCCGGCACCGCAACGGGAACCCTCTCGTTTGGGCCATTCACTGTGACGCCGCACGAAAGACTCGTCATGCGCGACGGCGTCGCGCTGCCGCTCGGTGCAAAGGCCTTCGACACGCTGCTCGCGCTGATGTCGCGGCCGAACCAGGTCGTCAGCAAGTATGATCTGATGGCGCTGGTGTGGCCCGGCATGACAGTCGAGGACGCCAATCTGCGCTTTCACGTCGCGGCGCTTCGCAAGGCCCTTGGCGACGGCAGGGACGGTGCCCGCTACATCACGACGCTCTCCGGCCGCGGCTATTGCTTCGTGGCGCCGATCTCGCAGGCGGCTATCGCGGCAGATCGGCGCACCGTAGCGCGAACGGAATTGCCGCCCGTCAAACTGCCGAACCGGCTGCAACGAATGGTCGGGCGCGACGATGCGGTCGCCGCCGTCTCCGACAGGCTGATCCGCTCGCGCTTCGTCACGATCGTCGGCCCGGGCGGTGTCGGCAAGACCGCCGTTGCCGTTGCCATCGCTCACGATCTGCTCGCGACATTCTCCGACGCCGCACATTTCGTCGATCTTGCCGCGCTGAGCGATCCCGATCTCGTGATCACCTCGATCCTGCTGATGCTGGGCTTGCCGGCGCAAACCGACGATCCCCTGCCTGCGCTGCTCGCGCATCTCCGGGACAAGCGGATGCTGCTGATCCTCGACAATTGCGAACACGTCATCGCAGCCGCGGCCCCGCTGGCCGCCGAGATCTTCCACGCCGCACCGAATATCTACATTCTGGCGACGAGCCGCGAAGCCCTGCGGGTCGAGGGCGAGCAGGTGTATCGGCTGGCGCCGCTTGCCGTTCCGCCCGACCATCCCGGTCTGACGGCGGCCGCGGCGCAGACTTATCCTGCACTTCAACTCTTCCTCGAACGTGCCACGGCCGGTGGCGCGCAGATCGCGCTCGACGATGCCAATGCAGCGATCGTCGCCGGGATCTGCCGCAAGCTGGACGGCATGGCGCTGGCAATCGAACTCGCCGCCGGCCGGGTCGAAGCCTACGGCCTGGAGCAGACCGCGGCACTGCTCGACGAGCGCCTCAATCTGCTCTGGCAGGGCCAGCGCACGGCGCCGCCGCGACAGAAGACGTTGCAGGCGACGCTGGCATGGAGCTACGGGCTCTTGTCCGATATCGAACGTCTCGTGCTGCGCAGGCTCGCGGTTTTCGCCGGTCACTTCACTATCGACGCCGCACTCGAGATCGTGCCGGACGAACGCGTCGACCGCTCCCGCCTGTTCGATGCCATCGACGGCCTGGTGGCCAAGTCGATGGTCGCGGCGCGGCCGATTGGCGCCATGATGCGTTACCGTCTGCTCGACACGACGCGCGCCTATCTGCTCGAGATCGAACCTGATGACGCGGCGCTCGCCGCCCGCCACGCGACCTATTACCGGCAATGGCTGGAGCAGGCCGGCACGACATGGGCCACGGTGCCGAGCGCCGACGAGCGCGCGATCCACTTCTCCGCGCTTCACAACGTGCGCGCGGCGCTGGACTGGTGTTTTGGCACGGACGGCGATGCCAGCATCGGCATTGCACTGGCCGCAGCTGCAGCGCCAATTTTTCTCGCGATGTCGTTGCTGGTCGAGTGCCGGCGCTGGTCTGAACGGGCGCTGCTTGCGCTCGATCCTTCCTCGCGCGGCGGCGCCGAGGAAATGCACATCCAGGCCGCGCTCGGACTGACCTTGATGTTCACGCGCGGCGGCAGCGAAGCGGCGCGTGCCGCGTTGAGCCGAAGCCTTGCGATCGCCGAGGCGCGCGGCGACGCGCCGAACCAGCTCCAGCTGCTCGGGCGCATGCATATCTTCCACGAGCGGATGGGACAGTTCGACGCCGCGCTCGGCTATGCGCAGCAAAGCCTCACGGTCGCCGGGACACTCGGCGATGCCGCCTCCCTCGCCCTCGCCCATTCGCTCCTCGGTGTCTCCTTGCATCTTGCCGGCGAGCATCGCGACGCGTTGACGATGCTGGAGACCGCCTGGCATAAGCCGGGCACGGAACGGATCAGCACCGTCTATGGCTTCGATCACCGCAACCGGGCCGGCATCTCGCTCGCGCGCGAGTTTTGGTTGCAGGGCCGCCCCGCGGATGCGATGCAACTGGCCCGGCAGACGGTCGTCGAGGCCGCCCAGATGGACCATCCGATCACGCTCTGCATTGCGTTGATCTGGGCGGTCTCGATCGATCTCTGGAGCGGAGACCTCGATGCCGCGGAAGAGAACATCGACCGCTTCATCGCCCATGCCGAATCGCGCTCCATGGGGCCCTATCTTGCGGTCGGCCGCGGCGTCAAAGGCGAGCTGGCGATCCAGCGCGGCAATGCCGCCGAAGGCGTCGAGACGATCGGGACGTGTCTGCGTGAGCTCCACGATGCCGGTTACGAGTTGCTCACCACGACGTTCAACATCGCGCTTGTTCAGGGCTTGATGACGCTTGGGCAGATCGAGCGGAGCGCGCGCCTGCTCGACGACGCGATCCGCCTCGTCGAGCAAAGCGGCGATCATCTGTACATGCCCGAGCTGCTGCGCATGAAGGGCAGGGTTCTCTTGGCCAGAGCCCAGCCCGAGGCCGATCAAGCGGAAGCCCATTTCGTGCAATCACTGGCATTGAGTCGTCGCAAAGGTGCCAAGGCCTGGGAGCTGCGGGCCGCGATCGATCTCGCCGGTCTCCTTGTCGAACGCGGCCGGCGCGAGGAAGCGAAGCGGTGGCTTCAATTGGCGTATGAAGGCTTCGCCCAGGGCTCGGAAACAGCGGATATCAAGGCTGCCGAGAAGTTGTTGCAAACATTGTGACGCGGACTCTGGTGCGGAGTGAGGCGCGCACTCTCTCAAAGCGTCATTGCGAGCGCAGCGAAGCAATCCAGAATCTCTCCGCGGTAGGACGCTGGAACGCTTCGCTACGCTCGCAATGACGGAGCAAAGGGCAGCATCGCCATCCTCCAATTCAGGTTCAACTTGCAGACATGCCTTCGCGTCCTCGCGGCGCGTTTCGCCCGAGCTTTGCCTGGTCATTCCACCCTCAAAGCCAAGAGGGCGCAGGGAAGGCCGGGTGCCGGCTGGCACCCGCGGTCCGCTGCGCGAAAATGTAGCGCAAGGAAACCGCACAGCAGCATACAGGTGTAGCCAATCACTCGGCCTTCCCTGCGCGATGGTTGGACGGCTTATGCCGTGCTCTCCCGGGAGCCGAGTTCCTTTTGGCCTCCCTCGTCCCTGCGAAAGTCACCGGCACCGCGCCGGTTGACGCGGATGCCGCATTCGCCAGGGCTTGACCGTAGCAACGACGGCCAGGACCACACGGTTTTGCCGTACGCACGGCTCGCCATTTCGCCGCAGTTTTTCCAGCCCTGTCGACGGAGCCGGAAACTTACAGACGAGACGAAGCCTAGCAGCGCCGCTCGTCGGAACGCAGCCTTGGGCTCACGGAGAGCAATCCGCCCTGCCCTTGGCCTCTCGCACCCGAACGCTGCCGCGTCCACCGCAAGCCCGGCTCGCGAACATGACGACCACAAGATCGCCCCTCAAGGATGAGCCGGGATGCGCGACACATACGCCATTTCCGAATTTCGGTAAAGTGGAATATTTTTGCGGCGGCGGATTGACGGGGGCGACACAGAGGAGGTCCGGTAGCCCGGATGAGCGAAGCTATATCCGGGGTTTTCGCTAGCTAGCCGCACTAGCGGTCCCGGATGTCGCTTCGCTCATCCGGGCTACAGGCTGCGAGAGGCGCTCGCTACAGGCTCACCCCGTCGGGGTACCCTGCTTCCATTGGCCGCCGGCGATTTTCGCGGCGGCGATCACGGCTTGGGTCCGACTTTCGACGCCGAGCTTTTGCAGGATCGCCGAGACATGCGCCTTGATGGTGGCCTCGGAGACGCCGAGCTCATAGGCGATCTGCTTGTTGAGCAATCCCTCCGACAGCATCATCAGAACCCGGACCTGCTGCGGCGTCAGCGTCACCAGCCGGTCGCGCAGGCGCGTCATGTCGGGGTCGGCGACTGCCGACAGATCAGTGTCGGCGGGAACCCAGACGTCGCCCTCCATTACCTTGAGGATCGCGTCGCGCAAGGTGTCGACGCCGAAGCGCTTCGGGATGAACCCGGAGGCGCCGAAGTCGAGCGAGCGGCGGATGGTGGCGCTGTCGTCGGACGCCGAGACGATCACCACCGGAATAGCCGGATATTGCGCGCGCAGATAGATCAGGCCGGAAAAGCCGGAGATCCCGGGCATCGACAGGTCGAGCAGGATCAGGTCGACGTCGGAGGTCTGTTCCAAAAGCTTGGTCAGATCCTCGAACGATCCAGCCTCGTCGATCCTGGCCGAGCTCAGGACGCCCGTCACCGCCTGCCGCAACGCGTCGCGGAACAATGGGTGGTCATCGGCAATGATGAGATGGGTCGAGGGAGCGTTCATCGTTCTCTTGCTGGCAATCGCACCGGGCCAGTAAGCCGGCGCGGGGCCCTGGTCAATTCTTTCCCGACCAGCCGTGGCATGCAAGTGGACATTATCCCTTTGCGGCAACGGGGTTAATCCACAGGCCGGCACTATGTTGCCGGATGGAAGGCTCGCAGTGTCAGGCGAGCGTCAGTGTGAAAGGCCGAAAGTCGTATTGGGGCGGGTTTCACGCCAATGTTACCTTGGGGGCAAGGCTTGGGTTGATCCGGCATGACCGGACATCCAGGGCGCGAGGAAACGATTTTTCGGGGAGCGACTCAACATGTCGACAATGGCTGTGTCTCAAGCAGGCGCGGGAGGGATGACGAAGGACGAACGGTTCGTCATTCTCGCCTCCTCGCTCGGTACCGTCTTCGAGTGGTACGACTTCTATCTCTACGGTTCGCTGGCCGGCATCATCGGCGCGCAGTTCTTCTCGGCCTATCCGCCGGCAACCCGCGACATCTTCGCGCTGCTGGCCTTCGCGGCCGGCTTCCTGGTGCGCCCGTTCGGCGCGATCGTGTTCGGCCGTGTCGGCGACATCGTCGGCCGCAAATACACCTTCCTCGTCACCATCCTGATCATGGGTCTGTCGACTTTCATCGTCGGCCTGCTGCCCAACGCTGCCACCATCGGCATCGCGGCCCCGATCATCCTGATCGCGCTGCGTCTCGCCCAGGGCCTCGCGCTCGGCGGTGAATATGGCGGTGCGGCCACCTACGTCGCGGAGCATGCTCCGAACGGCAAGCGCGGTTACTACACCTCCTTCATCCAGACCACGGCGACGCTCGGCCTGTTCCTGTCGCTGCTGGTGATCCTGTTCACGCGCTCCGCGCTCGGCGAACCCGACTTCGCGGCATGGGGCTGGCGCATTCCGTTCCTGGTCTCCGTGCTGCTGCTCGGCGTTTCGGTCTGGATCCGGCTTCGCCTCAACGAATCCCCGATCTTCCAGAAGATGAAGGACGAGGGGAAGAGCTCGAAGGCCCCGCTGACGGAAGCCTTCGGCAACTGGCAGAACGGCAAGCTCGTGCTGCTGGCGCTGTTTGGCGGCGTGATGGGCCAAGGCGTGGTCTGGTACACTGGCCAATTCTACGCGCTGTTCTTCCTGCAATCGATCCTCAAGGTCGACGGCTACACCGCCAACCTGCTGATCGCCTGGTCGCTCCTGCTCGGGACCGGCTTCTTCATCGTGTTCGGCGTGCTCTCCGACAAGATCGGCCGCAAGCCGATCATCCTCGGCGGCTGCCTGATCGCGGCGCTGACCTTCTTCCCGATCTTCAAGATGATCACCACCAATGCCAACCCGGCGCTGGAAAAGGCGATCGAGTCGGTCAAGGTCGACGTGGTGGCAGATCCCGCAGGTTGCGGCGACTTGTTCAATCCGGTCGGCACCCGCGTCTTCACCTCGCCTTGCGACACGGCACGTGCCTACCTGTCGCAGTCGTCGGTCAAGTACTCGACCACGCCAGGTGCGGCAGGCTCCGGCGTGAAGGTGATGGTCAACGGCAAGGAAGTTCCCTACGCCAACGCCAAGGACGGCAATCCGGCAGTGCTCGCCGCCGTGCAGGGAGCCGGCTATCCGAAGGCCGGAGATGCGGGCATCGTGAAGATGGCGCATCCGTTCGACATCTTCCGTCCGCAGGTGGCCGCGGTCGTCGGATTGCTGTTCGTCCTGGTGCTCTTCGTCACCATGGTGTACGGCCCGATTGCCGCGATGCTGGTCGAACTGTTCCCGACCCGCATCCGCTACACCTCGATGTCGCTGCCCTACCACATCGGTAACGGCTGGTTCGGCGGCCTGCTGCCGGCGACCGCCTTCGCGATCGTGGCCTCGACGGGCGATATCTATGCGGGCCTCTGGTATCCGGTCATCTTCGCGTCGATTACCGTCGTGATCGGCTTGTTCTTCCTGCCGGAGACCAAGGACGTCGATATCAAGTCGACCTGATCGACGCAGATCGAGATCAACACCAACCGGCCGCGGTCTCCGCGGCCGGTTTTGTTTTGGCCTACTGATTGCTACCGAGGAATTGCAGCACCACCTCGCGCCGGTGCGGGCGGGCGCGATGCTCGATCAGATAGATCGCCTGCCAGGTGCCAAGCGCGAGCTTGCCGCTCAGGACCGGCACATGAAGCGAAGTCTGGGTCAGCATTGTCTTGACGTGCGCCGGCATGTCGTCCGGTCCCTCGGCATCATGCGTCCAGCCGGCGTTCTCGGGCGCGAGCCGGGACAGAGCCGTGGTGAGATCCACGAGCACGGAAGGGTCGGCGTTCTCCTGGATCGTCAGCGATGCGGAGGTGTGACGAACGAACAGCGTCAACGCGCCGTCTCGCGCGCCTGCCTCCGCCACGAACTTCGCAGCTTCAGCGGTGAGATCGGTGAAGCCGCGGCCGGGCGTCTGCACGGTCAGCAGCGACGATGCGATGGTGGTGGCTTGCACCGACGATGGCGCCGAGCGCGTGATGGATTTGGCTGATGTCATCATCACTCTCTCAATTCGGAAAGCTGCCATAGGTGGGCAAAGCGAAGCGTGCCCACCGACTCACGCAACGAAAACAAAAATGGTGGGCACGGCGCGTCGCGGCCTTGCCCACCCTACCGCATCTCGCCACGTGCTAAATCTTCCCCGACACGTCCTTCTGCACGCGGTTGGCCATGTCGATCAGCCGGCGCCAGGCCCTTTCCAGGAATGACATCACGCGATCGACGTCCTGGTCGCTCGGCAGCGGGATCTCGATCCTGCGCTCGCCCTCGGCGGCCTTTGGTGCTTGCGGCTCCGCCTTCTTGAGCGGATCGGTTTTCGGCAGCGCCTCGTCGATCTTGCCTGACACGGTCGGCCCCGCCGCAAGCCGTCCCTTCAGCGTCTCGACTTCGGCCTGGAGCCTGCCGATCTCGGCGTCGAGCGCGGTACGTTCATCGGGCACCGCGTAGCAGGCCCAGCCGGCGCCGCTGCGGGTGCAGGTCGACACCGTGCCGGTGCGGCTGTCGAGCCGCAGCACCCCCTCGGGGATGGGCGTCATGCTGTAGCGGCCGTTTTCGCTGTCGGGCGCGGATTGCGCGACGAGGCAGCCGCCGCTGATGGTCAACACCGCGGCGAACGCCGCCGCCGCCAGCCATGATGCTGTGGATGAATTCGCTGCTCTCATCGCGTTCTCCGCCACGACGCGCAGGTAGCACGTCCAAAGATGGCGCTCATAAAGGTGGCACGTCTCGCAATTCTACACCCCGGCGAGGCGATCCGCCGCCCAAAACGCGCCTTTGACATGAACGATCACGGCGCCCCCTTTGATCCCGGCAGCCGGGCGAAATGGCGACGGCATCCGCCGATCCAGCGGAGACCTGCTGCGGTGCGGCGTCACGCTGTGTGCAGCGCTGCCGCCCGCGCCGATATTGTAAGATAAATCAAATACATAACAGGAATGGACACAATCGTGACTTGGCTTGACTTGATTATGGGCCATCAGTATGGTCCGCGCGGCTTTTGAGGGTGGCGGGCGTAATTTCCATTCAACCGCGGCGTTTCGGGTCTTCGTTGCATGACACAGGGCACGGGACACGGCGAGAATGGAGATCGCGATAGATCGCCCGAGGAAGCTGCGCTTTCCGAACGGCTCGGAAATCTTGATCAGCGGTTGTCCGAATTTCGCGGCCGCCACGTCAAGACCGAGCAACCCGCAGGTGACGGTGAGGACAGAGCGGCCAGAGCCTCGGCGATGGCGCTTGGTTTTCGGTTATCCTCCGAGTTGGTCGCCGGGGTCGTTGTCGGAGCGGGGATTGGCTGGGGTTTCGACCGCTTGCTGTCGACGTCGCCTTTCGGATTCATCGTGTTCCTGCTGCTGGGCTTCGTCGCCGGCGTGGTGAATGTGGTGAGAACGGCAGGCGCGGGTCAAAACAGGCGCGGTGGTTCTTAGGCGGTCCACACCAGGAGAGGAATGATCGTGCCGGCTCGTGCCGGTACGGGCCGGGCCCGACCGGCAGACCGAGACCCGCCGG
>NZ_JADPJF010000103.1:235947-268663 GCF_023073295.1 Bradyrhizobium sp. 23
AAGAGATGCCGCGCTGATGAAAATCGATCCGATCCACCAGTTCAACATCGAGCCTCTCTTCACCCTGGGCCATATCGGCAACCACACGATCGCCTTCACCAACTCGTCGCTCTACATGCTGGTGGCGGTCGCGATCATCTCGATCCTGATGCTCGCCAGCGGCACGCAGCTGGTTCCCGGCCGGCTGCAGTCGGTCGCCGAGATCTCCTACGAGTTCGTCGCCTCCACCATCCGCTCGACCGCCGGCGCGGAAGGCATGAAGTTCTTCCCGCTGATCTTCTCGCTGTTCATGTTCATCTGCGTTTCGAACCTGGTCGGCATTATCCCCTACACCTTCACGATCTCGAGCCATCTGATCGTCACCGCGGCGCTCGCGCTGCTGGTCTTCTTCACGGTCCTGATCTACGGCATTGCCAAGAACGGCCTTAAATTCTTCTCGATCTTCGTGCCCCACGGGGTCCCCGGCTACATCCTGCCGCTGGTGATGTTCATCGAGATCCTGTCGTTCTTCCTGCGGCCGGTTTCCCACAGCGTCCGTCTGTTCGCCAACATGCTGGCCGGCCACATCGCGCTGAAGGTGTTCGCGGGCTTCGTCGCCATGCTCGGCTTCTCGCTCGGCGCCCTTGGCTGGGTCGGCGGCGTGCTGCCGCTGGCGCTCACGGTCGCGCTGTACGCTCTCGAGATTCTGGTCGCGTTCCTGCAAGCCTATGTGTTTGCGATCCTGACCTGCATCTACCTCAACGACGCCATTCATCCGGGACACTGAGCGGTCCGGGGAATTTCCACCCAAAACCCAATCTTTCTTCCAAGGAGTCTAAAATGGATCCGGCAGCAGCAAAACTTATCGGCGCGGGCATCGCATGCATCGGCATGGGCGGCGCGGGCGTCGGCGTCGGCGTGATCTTCGGCAACT
The DNA here is from genome assembly GCF_023073295.1 of Bradyrhizobium sp. 23. NCBI lineage: Bacteria > Pseudomonadati > Pseudomonadota > Alphaproteobacteria > Hyphomicrobiales > Nitrobacteraceae > Bradyrhizobium > Bradyrhizobium sp. 23. The sequence continues at coordinate 236,861 of NZ_JADPJF010000103.1, forward strand.
ACCTCGCCGCGGCCGTTCGCAACCCCTCGGCCGCTCAGGGCCAGTTCGGCAATCTGATCTTCGGCTTCGCCGTGACCGAAGCGCTCGGCATTTTCTCGCTGCTGATCGCGCTGCTGCTGCTGTTCGTTCCGCTCTGAGAACGATTTTTCGCGCCGCTTCAACCGAGGCGACGCGCATGACTGCAACAGGAGTACTCCATGGCTGAAAGTCATGGCGGGGCGAAAAGTCCGGCGGCGGGCGCCCACACCGGGTCCGAAGGCGGTCACGGTGGCGGTTTTCCGCCGTTCGAGAGCGGCACTTATGCTTCACAGCTGGTGTCGCTCGCGATCTTCTTCGTCGCGCTTTACGTGATCGTGTCCAAGCTCGCTCTGCCGCGCGTCGGCGGTGCGATCGAGGCGCGTCAGAACAAGATCGAGGGCGACCTCGCCGAAGCGCAGAAGCTGAAGGACCAGTCCGAAGCGGCGCTGAAGGCCTATGAAAACGAGCTTGCTTCGGCACGCTCGCGCGCGCAGGCCATCGGCAACGAATCCCGCGACAAGGCGAATGCGCAGGCGGACGCCGAGCGCAAGGCCTTGGAAGAGCAACTGGCGGCCAAGCTCGCCGAGGCGGAGAAGACCATCGCCTCGACCCGTGCGACCGCCATGAGCAACGTCCGCGGCATCGCGGCCGATGCGGCAGGCACCATCGTGCAGCAGCTCACGGGCGTGGTTCCGGACGCGGCATTGGTCAATGCCGCCGTTGATGCGTCCTTGAAGGGTTAATCGATATGTTCTTCGATCCTGAAACCTGGGTCGCCATCGCCTTCGTGATCCTGATGGTCGTGTTCGGCTATCTCGGGGTCTTCAAGAAGGCCATGACTGCGCTCGACCATCGCGCCGATCGCATCAAGGCCGAGCTCGACGACGCGACGCGCCTCAAGCAGGAAGCCGCCAAGGTGCTCGCCGACTACAAGGCGCGCACCGCCTCGGCCGAACGCGAGGCCGCCGACATCATCGCCAACGCGAAGAGCGAAGCCGAGCGCATCGCAACCGAGGCCAAGGCCAAGGTGGAAGATTTCGTCGCTCGCCGCACCAAGACCGCGGAGGGCAAGATCGCGCTCGCCGAGGCTCAGGCGGTGGCCGATGTTCGCGCCGCAGCGGCCGAAGCCGCCGTCCAGGCCGCCTCCACGATCCTGTCGAAGTCGGTCAGGGGCCAGGTCGCCGACGATCTGCTCGCCAAGGGCATCACCGAAGTCAGGCAGAAGCTGAACTGAGAGATCTTGCCTTCACCAATCAAAAAGCCGGCGCGATCAGCGCCGGCTTTTTTGTTTGTCGGGCACTGCATCGGCAAATCTGATGTCATCGCCCGCGAAGGCGGGCGATCCAGTATTCCAGAGACAGCCCTGATAGATCGAGAAGCCGCGGCGTACTGGATGCCCCGCCTTCGCGGGGCATGACGACTATCTTGACGTGGTTACTTCTTCTTCGCCCGCGCCTTCGGCTCGGGCGACAGCGCCTGCGGATCGAAGCCGACATAGAAGATGTAGCTATCGGCGTCCTTGGCCGAAGGCATCGGGTAGACCAGATCCTCGGCCACGAAGGTGAACGGCACGCTGCCGCCCTCCGACATTCCGACCGTGGTCCGGTAGGCCTTGGAAGCGATCACCTTCTCGCCGACGCCGCCCTGCACCACGGCGACGCGCAGCGGCACCTCGACGCTCGCAGGCGCGCCGGCGGGTCCGGCAATGACGCGGCCCTGGATGCCGATCCGGGCCGTGATATCGCCGCCATTGCGGGCGCATTCGCGCGCCATCTTGGTGATGGTGGCCTGGAAGCGGATCTCGTTGCCGACGGCCGGCTTCCCGGTGGCACCGACCGCGTAGGTGGAGGCTCCGGCACGCACCGTGACCTGCGGGCAATCAAGATCGTCATCAGCCGCCGGCTGGCCCGGCGCAGGCGCCGGCTTGGGTTGGGCCGGCTCGTCCGACTTGCCGCCGAACAGGCCCTTGAATCGATCGGTCAGCGACTGCGCCGCGACCGGCGAGATGGAGACGAGCGCAACTGACAACGCCAGCGCGACCGCCGCCCCCCGCCGCAACGCATTCCGCGATGACCGAAGCTCCTGCACCATCAACACCCATACTCCTGACGACATCCCGACCGATCACCGGCCGGGTTGCGCCGTTATATCGTCAAAACCGGCGAACCCAAGGCAGCAAACAAGGAGACTTTGGCCGCATCGATCAACGGGCTCAGCCGCGGAAATCCTCGTGCAGCAGGCCGAACAGCAAATGGTCCTGCCAGACCCCGTTGATGCAGAGATACCGGCGCGCCAGCCCCTCGCGGGAGAAACCGCACTTCTCCAGCACCCGGATCGAGGGCGCATTGGTCGGGATGCAAGCGGCCTCGACCCGGTGCAGATTGAGCTCCCCGAACAGCGTCGGCAGCAGCACCCGCAGCGCGGCCGTCATGTAGCCGCGCTGGGCGTGGGGCTTGCCGACCCAATAGCCGATGGTGCCGGCCTGGACGATGCCGCGGCGGACATTGGCGAGCGTGATGCCGCCGACCATGGCGCCGTCGAGCTCCCGGAAGATCAGAAAGGGATAGGACCGGTCCGCGGCGATGTCCTCGGAATAGCGGCGCAGGCGGCGGCGGAAACCGGAGCGGGTGAGATCATCCGACGGCCAGATCGGCTCCCAGGGGGTCAGGTAATCGCGGCTGGACTCGCGCAGATGGGCCCATTGCAGGAAGTCCGACATCTGAGGCGCGCGTAGCAACAGGCCGTTGCCGCGCGGCGCGAGAGCGGCGGGTCCACTGGATGGCAGGCGAAAGAGGGCCATGGTGATGCTTCCCGGGGCGGATCAACCCGTGCGCGGCTCCTAATGCAGCCGCGCCTTGGCGCGTGCCCGGGTCAATCCTTCCGCAAAAGACACCGCCGTGTCCAGACCCCTGCCACTGCCCAATGCGACAACCGCAGGGCGGCTGCGCGAAAGCAGCGCACGCGCCGCATCCCGGGTCGATTCGACGCTGACGGCGTCGATCCGGGCCACCAGCTCCTCGGCGGTCTGGGGCCGGCCATAGGCCAGCACATGCCGGGCGAGTTGCTCGGCGCGGGACGAGCAGCTCTCCAGCGCCATCAGCAGCCCCGCCTTCATTTGCGCCTTGGCCCGCGCGATCTCGACCTCGGTCAGGGTCTCGACCGAATCATTCATGATGTCGACCACGACCTCCATCATCTCGGGCGCATCGGCCGGATCGGTGCCGGTGTAGAGGCCGAAGAAGCCGGTGTCGGTATAGGGGGCATGGAACGAGTAGATTGAGTAACAGAGGCCGCGCTTCTCGCGCACCTCCTGGAACAGCCGCGACGACATCCCGCCGCCGAGGATGTTGGTAAAGACCTGGAGCGAGAACAGCGACAGATCGGTCTGCGGCACGCCCTCCAGGGCCAAGGTCAGATGCGCCTGCTCGAGCTCGCGATGCACCACCTTGGTGCCGCCCTTGCCGAATTGTGCGGGTTGCGGCTTGGGACCCGCTGTCCCCTCAAAACTGGCAAAGCGCTGCTCGACCTCGGCGACCACCTGCTTGTGATCGACCGCGCCGGCGGCCGCCACCACCATGTCAGGGCCGCGGTAGTGCGTCGACAGATAGTCGCGCAGCGAGTCGCGGCTGAAGGCACGCAAGGTCTTCGCAGTGCCGAGCAGCGAGCGGCCCATCGGCTGGTCGGGATAGCAGAGCTCGTTGAGATGCTCGAACACGACGTCGTCAGGCGTGTCCTGCGCCGCGCCGATCTCCTGCACGATGACGTTCTTCTCGCGCTCGAGTTCGTCGGGCTCGAAGGCGGGATTGGCCAGGATGTCGGCGAGCACGTCGAGTGCGAGCGGCACGTCGGCCTTCAGCACCCGCGCATAATAGGACGTGGTCTCGGTCGAGGTGCCGGCATTGAGGTCGCCGCCGACCGCCTCGATCTCCTCGACGATCTCGCGCGAGGAGCGCTTCGTCGTGCCCTTGAATGCCATATGTTCCAGAAGATGCGAGATGCCGTGCTCGTTGGGCTTCTCGTCGCGCCCGCCGACGCCGGCCCAGACGCCGAGCGCCGCGGTCTCGAGATGAGGCATCTTGTCGGTGACGACAGTGAGGCCGGACGCAAGCTTGGAAATCTCGACGCTCATCCGGCAACTCCCTGTTTCGCGGCGCGGCTGACCGACAGCACGAACCGCTCGACCTCGGTCTGGTCGTTCTTCATCACCTTCATGTGTTCGGATTTGGTCATCAGACCATCGAGCCAGGCCGGCAGTTGCGGCCGCTGGCCGCAGGCCGCTTCGACCGCATCGGGGAATTTGGCCGGATGGGCGGTGGACAGCACGATGCTGGGAACCGTCCTGTCCGTGGTGTCGCGGTCGGCGACCGCAAGCGCGACCGCGGTGTGGGGATCGACCAGCTCGCCGGCCTCGCGCCAGGCGGCGCGGATCGCGGCCGCGGTCTCGGTCTCGTCGGCCCGGCCTGCGTCGAACCCCTCGCGGATCGCGGCCAGCGTCGCATCGGGCAGCACGAAGCGTCCCGATTGCTTCAGTGAATCCATCAGACGGCGCACGCCGGCGGCATCGCGCCCGCCAGCCTCGAACAGCAGCCGCTCGAAATTCGAGGAGATCTGAATGTCCATCGACGGCGAAGCCGTCGCGTGGACCTCGCGCACCTCGTAGATCCCGGTCTTCAGCGTGCGCGCCAGGATGTCGTTGACGTTGGCGGCGATGCCCAGGGTCCGCACCGGAAGACCCATGCGCTTGGCGACATAGCCGGCGAAGATGTCGCCGAAATTGCCGGTCGGCACGACGAAGTCCACCGCGCGCGCGGGTGCACCGGCGGCAACGGCGGAGGTGAAATAGTAGACCACTTGGGCGACGATGCGCGCCCAATTGATGGAATTGACGCCGGACAGCGACGTCGCATCGCGGAAGCGATGGTTGTTGAACATCGCCTTCACGAGGGCCTGGCAATCGTCGAAATTGCCCTCGACGGCAAGCGCATGGACGTTGGCCGCGCCCGTCGTCGTCATCATTCGCCGCTGCACCTCGGAGATGCGGCCATGCGGGAACAGCACGATGAGATCGACATTTTCGAGTCCTGCGAACGCGTCGACCGCAGCACCGCCGGTGTCGCCCGAGGTCGCGACCACGATGGTGGTGCGCTGGCCGCGCTGGGCGAGCACGTGGTCCATCAGCCGCGAGATCAGCTGCATCGCCACGTCCTTAAAGGCGAGCGTCGGGCCGTGGAACAGCTCCAGCACGAACTGGTGCGGCGCCATCTGGCGCAGCGGCACCACCGCCGGATGGCGGAAGGTGGCGTAGGCCTCGTTCGCCATACGGCCGAGCTCGGCGTCCGAGATCTCGCCGGCGACGAAAGGGCGGATCACCTCGACCGCGACCTCCCAATAGGGACGCCCGAAAAAGCCGGCGATGGCGTCAGGCGAGAGTTGCGGCCAGGTGGCCGGCACATACAGGCCGCCGTCGCGAGCGAGCCCGGTCAGCATCACGTCGCAGAAGCCGAGTTCGGGGGCCTCGCCCCGGGTCGAGATATAACGAGTCAAACTGCCCTCCAAAGGCCGGCCGAGCCTGGACTCGGTCCGCAAGCCTTTGATTTTACGAAATTACTTGTTAACAGCCAGAGGCTTTGGGCCACCATAAAGTGTTTTGCGGCATCAGGAAACCGCTTCGCGCCTGGGGCCGTCCAAGGAAAAAGGCTGCCAACGAAAAGCGCTGCCAACGAAAAGGGCTGCGGCAATGCCGCAGCCCTCTCTTGGAAGGTCTGTCGTTGTGTGCAGACCGGTTTGGCGTCTTGGGGTCACCGACCCGCAAAAACTGTTCGCGCAAGCTTTCGTCGGCTGTCACGATATCGTCAAGGGACAAAACGGAATGTGTGAGAAAATGTTCCTGTTTTTCCCGACACGTTTCGGCGCGGGCAAACGTTCGCCAGCAGCTTGGCGTCACGCATTACCATTATATCCCGAACGACAGCACAGTTCGGGAACGAACAACGGCTGCGCTCATTGTGTCGGCGGATGGTGTCGGCGCTATCCATGCATTGCCCGGCTGAGCGCCGAGACCGGTCCGCCCGCCGAACCGGCAGCATCCTGGTGCAGCCGGTTCGGTGCCCTGAGGCGTCAGTTCATCCCGATTTCCACCGCGATCCGGATCAGGTCGGAATGGTTCTTGGCACCGAGCTTCTGCTTGAGCAGAGAGGTGGTGTTGGCGACGGTCTTGTAGGAGATGCCGAGCGCCTCGGCGACCTCGACGATCTTGTCGCCTCGCCCCAACAGGCGAAGAATCTCGAGCTCCCGCGGCGTCATCTGCGAGGCAGGATTGGCCTTGATCGCCGCGCCGGAAAACGTCACGGCTTCCGCGAGCTGCGGTGAGATGAAATTGTCGCCCGCAACCACCTTGCGCACCGCCTTGAGCAGGATCCGGGGATCGTCGCCCTTGGAGACGTAGCCCTGGGCCCCGAGCTCGACCGCCCGCACCACGAAGGCTGGATCATCGTTCATGCTGAACATGATGATCTTGGCGTCGGGATCGTCCTTGCGAATGCGCCGCATCAGTTCAAAGCCGGAGACGTCGGGCAGGCTGATGTCGATCACAGTGACGTCGGGCCGCCTGCTGACATAGGCGCGATGCCCGGATTTGGCGTCGGTCGCCTCGTCGATCCGGATCGAATGGTCGGAGGAGAACAGGGTGCGGCAACCGGACAACACCACGGGATGGTCGTCGACAATCAGGACGCGGGTCGCCGGCTTGGCAGTATCTTGCATTGTAACTCTCTAGTTTTTCGATTCATAAACCGACGGGAACAAATGGAAAGAGCAAAATCCCCTGATGCGCGTTAGAATTGACCTAATGTGGCAACGGCTGTCCTTCAGTACACAATTGTTTCTGCCGCTTGGCCTGCTGTTCATGGCGGCGCTGATCATGGGCGGCGTCCTGCTGCACGTCTTCACGACCGGTCAGCTCGCCGAGGAGAACCAGCCGGCCCAACGATCGACCAAAGCCGTGGCCGAGGCCCTCAACAACGCTCTGCGTTCATCCGACCATCCGCGAAGGACCCTGGATGACTTCGTGCGGATGCTGGACGAGTCCTCAGATATTCAATTCCTTCCTGCAGGAGCGGTTGCTCCTCCCTTTGCGTCGAGGGGCCTGCAAGGTTCGCATGGCCCACCAAAATGGTTCGTCAGTCTCCTTTCCATTCCGGACTTGCACATCGCATTTCCGGTATCCCTCAACGGCGAGCATTTCGGCGACATCGTGTTTGTGCCGGACCTGTCCGCAGCGCTGTTCGAGACCTGGGTGGGCTTCCTCGCCTTGGCCGGCTTCGTCGTCGCGCTGACCGGGCTGACAGGGGTCGTCGCCTATGTGTTTGCGGGATCAGCCCTGCGACCACTGCAGGATCTTGGCGCAGGCCTCACGCGGCTACGACGCGGCGACTACGCAACACCGATCTCGGTCGGGGGACCGCCGGAAATCCGGCAAAGCTGCGAGGAGGCCAATGCGCTGGCCGAAACGCTGGTGCAGTTGAGCCAGGACAATCGCGACCTGCTGCACCGCCTGGTCTCGCTCCAGGACGACGAGCGGCGCGATCTCGCGCGCGAACTGCACGACGAACTCGGTCCGCTGCTGTTCGGCATCCGCGTCGGCACGATCGCATTGGTCGATGCCTCGCCCCCGGCGGGAAATCTCAGCAGTTCGGCGCAGGAGGTGTTGCAATCGGTCGAGGCGCTCCAGCAGACCAATCGCCGCATCCTCGACCGGTTGCGACCGCTCTACATCGAGGAATTGGGTCTGGAGACCAGTGTGCAGACGCTGCTCCGAAATTTTCGCAAGCAGGCGCCGTCTATCGACCTGACGGACACGGTCGATCCGAATCTCAACGCGATCGACGGGCCGCTGGCTCAAACCGTCTATCGCGTGATTCAGGAGGCGCTGACCAACGTGCTGCGTCATGCCGGCGCCAGCCATGCCCATGTGCAGGCGACCTTCGCCGGCGAGACGGTCGTCATCGAGATTTCCGACGACGGCGGCGGCTTTCCCGAAGGGAATCTGTTCGGCCGCGGCCTGACCGGCATGCATGAGCGCGTGCGCGCACTCAGCGGATCGCTGTCACTGCTGCGCGTGGACGACAGAACCTATGTGCGCTGCCGCCTTCCCGCCGAACCGGCACGCGAGGCGCCGGTCAGCGATTGAAGCGCTTTCGAGCGAAGTGGATACCGGTTCGCGTGAAGAAAACGCGTCAAAACAGAATCTGGTGTTCGGCTCTGATTAATCAGAACGGAAACTCTAGCACGCACAGCCAAGCTGCGCGTTCTGTCGCGCCGGCTCGCACAGCGTGGTGCGGATCTTGCCGTCGGGGCTGAAACAAAACGAGGCGCGAATGCGCAGCGCGCCGGCGACGGAATATTCGAGATCGACGCCGTGGGGTGCAGGATGGATTTCCTCCAACCCGAAACCGGCCGACGAGAAAGCGCTGAGCCGCGGCTGCCAATAGGCTTCGAGCTCGCTCCGGCCGCGATAGCGCTGCGTGCCGTTGCACGTGCATTCGACCTGGGCGTCGTCCGCATAGAGGTCGAGGAGCGTCGCGAGGTCGCCCTTCCTGCAGGCATCCACCCAATCGACGACAATTCCCATCTGGTCGAAATCACTCACGCTGCAATCCTGTCTGCCGCGGAAAATTACTGGCGGCTTAGGACCACACTCGTGAATGTGCGCTGAATGGTAAACCCCGGGCGATACCGGGTTCCCTAAGTGGATCTACGGAGCTCAGCCCCGCCGCCGCCCTCTTGCCCACACGGCGAAGGCGATGAGCACGGCGCCTGCAAGGGTGAACCAGGTGATGGCGTATTGCAGGTGATCGTCCTTGAGATGGACGTCGAGCGGCCCCGGCCGCGGAATGCCGTTCTCGGGCGCCGGCTGCTCGAGGTCGACATAGAACGGCGCAACCGCGCCCCAGGCCAGCGCGCTCGCGATCGCCACGTGATCGCGCACGAACCACAGCCGCTTGCCGCGGTTCTCCGCCGGGGTCAGCCAGCCCGGTGCCTCGGGGAAGCGCAGATAGCCGGTGAACGAGACCGCCTGCCCGGTGACGAGCTTCCTGACCGCGCGATCCTCGACGCTGCGATCCTGCATGGTGTTTTCGACGAAGCCCGCATCGATCACCACCGTCTCGCCGCTCGGCAGCCGCGCCGGCAGGAAGGCCCAGGTGCCGGGGCCCGACGCGTCCTTACGCACGGCGGATCCGGAGGAATAGACCATCGCATCGGGCAACGGCGCGTAGGTCGCGGTAAAGCTGACACGGCGGAATTCATCGCGCGCGGGACTTAGCGCGGCCCATCGTGCCGGCGGCGGCAGAGTGACCGGTGCCTCCGCGAGGCGCTCGGTCAGTGCGGCGATCAGCTCGTGCTTGGCGATGCGGCGCTGCAATTGCCAGACGCCGAGCGTGACGCAGACCGCGGTCAGGAAAAGCGTAAACAGCGCGAAGCCGGCCACGCGGGGCTTGCGCGCGGTCTCGTTCATTTCGCGCGGTCGACCAGCCGGCCCGGCGCCGCCTTATGGTGGAATTGCAGTGCGATCAGCAGCGACTTCATCGCGCGCAACGGCAGCAGGGTAGTCGCAAGGATCAGCGGCAGCCACAGCACCGCGTGCAGCCAGTACGGCGGCTGGTACTTGACCTCGATGACGAGCGCGCAGCCGACGACGATCGCGCCGGCCAGCATGATGATGAAGATCGCCGGACCGTCACCGGAATCGATGAAGGCGTAGTCGAGGCCGCAACGCTCGCAGCAAGGCGCAAGCGTCAGGAAGCCTGCATAGAGCTTGCCCTGGCCGCAGCGCGGGCATTTGCAGGCAAGCCCGCGCAGCGCGCTTTGCAGGACGGTGGCTTGCGGCTCGGACGTATCGGCGGCTTCGTTCATGGCAAAAGGTCTATCACAGTTTCTGCCGAAACCCCTGCGCGCAAAAAAGCAAAAGGGCGGCCCGGGGCCGCCCTTTCTCGATCCGAAGCCAGCCCGCTCAGTGCGCGCCGTGAGCCATGGTCTCGGCGCCGTGTCCCCAGACATAGATGCAGAGGAACAGGAACAGCCAGACCACGTCGACGAAATGCCAGTACCAGGCGGCGAACTCGAAACCGAGATGCTGGGTCGGCGTGAAGTGGCCGGCATAGGCGCGGAACAGGCACACCAGCAGGAAGATGGTGCCGACCAGCACATGGAAACCGTGGAAGCCGGTCGCCATGAAGAAGGTCGCGCCGTAGACGTTGCCGCCGAAGGAGAATGCCGCGTGGCTGTACTCATAGGCCTGCACGCAGGTGAAGAGCGCGCCGAGCACGACGGTGAGGATCAGGCCATATTTCAGGCCCTGGCGATCGTTCTCGAGCAGCGCATGGTGGGCCCAGGTCACCGTGGTGCCGGAGGTGAGCAGGATCAGCGTGTTCAGGAGCGGCAGATGCCAGGGATCGAAGGTCTCGATGCCGTGCGGCGGCCAGGTGCCCGGCACGGTGCAGGCGCCGGCCGCGGTCCCGAGACCACAGCCGAACACCGCATCGCGGGTAGCGTGGACGGCGTCGGCCGGGAATAGCGCCGCGTTGAAATAGGCCCAGAACCAGGCGACGAAGAACATCACCTCCGAGGCGATGAACAGGATCATGCCGTAGCGGTGATGCAGCTGCACGACGCGGGTGTGGTCGCCCTTGTACTGGGCTTCCCTGATCACGTCGCCCCACCAGCTCGCCATGGTGTAGAGCACACCGACGGTGCCGACACCGAAGATGATCGGCGCAGCCGAGAACATGTGGTGCATCCAGGTGATCGCGCCGACCGCCATGATGAAGGCGGAGATGGAGCCGACGACGGGCCATGGCGAGGGATCGACCAGATGGTAGTCGTGATGCTTGGTGTGCGCCGTTGCCATTTGCGGTCTCGCTCCTCAATCCCGTGCCTGTCAGGCACTTATCCCCTTATTCCAACCCCGGCGCGTGAGTCCGGAGATCAGAGATTTCCCTTGCGTTTGTCGTCTTCGCTGGCCGCGAGCGGCTTCACCACCGGATCCTTCACCGGATAGAACGTGTAGGACAGCGTGATCGTGTTGAGACCGTCGTTCTCGTGGTCGTCGGCAATCGACGGATCGACATAGAATACGACCGGCATCTCGCGCTTCTCGCCCGGCGCCATGGTCTGCTCGGTGAAGCAGAAGCAGTTGATCTTCTGGAAATAGGATCCGACCGTCAGCGGCGCGACATTGTAGGCGGCCTGGCCTGCGGTGGTCCGCGCGGCCTGGTTGGTCACCGTGTAGAAGACGGTCACGACCTGGCCGATATTGACCTCGATCTCGCTCTGCTCGGGCTCGAACTTCCAGGGCAGGCCGGGCGCGACGTTGGAATCGAAGCGCACCGCGATCTTGCGTGCGATCGGGCCGCTGGCCGGCGCCGAGGTCGCGACCTGGGTCGTGCCGTTGAAGCCGGTGGCGCGGCAGAACCAATTGTAGAACGGCACCGCCGCGTAGGAGGCGCCGACCATCAGCGCGACCACGCCGCCGCAGATCGAGGCGACCACCACGTCGCGGCCAAGCCCCCTGGCAGGCCTGCGCCCCTTGGTGGCCGTCCGGCTCTGATCCCGCGATATGGTCGGCTTCTGATCCATGTTTCCTACATCGGCCGGACGAGCACGGCCGGCCCCTTGACCATGGTCACGGCGAAGAACAGCACTACGAGCACGCCGAGCGCGAGTGCGATCGCGATCGAGCGCTGACGACGGCTCTTCTTCTGCGCCTCGGTGAGGACGATTCCGTCTATCTCGGGTTTGTCGGCCATCCCTGTGATCATGCGCCCCCTACCATCGGCGCAAGCGCCCGGAACACGACCTCGGCCAGCAAGGTCGCAAACAGCGCGAACAGATAAAGGATGGAGAACGCGAACAGCTTGCGGGTCGCCCGCAGCGATTGGCTGCGCTCGCGACGGACATAGACGTTGATGGCGAACCCCAGCATGCCGGCGCCGAGGATCAGCGAGACGATGCCGTAGATGGCGTCGAAGTAGCCGAGCGCCCAGGGCGCGGCCGCGACCGCGATCAGCACGATGGTGTAGAGCAGGATCTGAAGCCGGGTCGCGTCGGGGCCGGCGACGTTGGGCAGCATCGGAATGCCGGCGCGCGCGTAATCGTCGGAGCGGAACAGCGCCAGCGCCCAGAAGTGCGGCGGCGTCCAGAAGAAGATGATGGCGAACAGCAGTAGCGGCTCGACGTCGACCGTGCCTGTGACCGCGGCCCAGGCCACCACCGGCGGCAGTGCGCCGGCGGCACCGCCGATCACGATGTTCTGCGCGGTCCAGCGCTTCAGGCCGATTGTGTAGATCACGACGTAGAAGAAGATGGTGAAGGCGAGCAGCGCGCCCGCGATCCAGTTGACCAGGATGCCGAGCGTCATCACCGAGAAGAAGGCGAGCGTCATGCCGAAGGTCATCGCCTCGGGACGGGTGATGCGGCCGCGCGGAATCGGCCGGTTCGCCGTGCGCGACATCTTGGCATCGATGTCGCCTTCGAGCGCCATGTTGAGCGCGCCGGACGCGCCGGCGCCGACCGCGATGCAGAGCAGCGAGGTGATGGCCAGCACCGGGTGGAAATGCCCGGGCGCCATCGCCATTCCGACCAGCGCGGTGAAGATCACCAGCGACATCACCCGCGGCTTCAGGAGCGCGATGTAATCGCCAACCTCCGCTTCGGAGATGCGGGGATTGATGTCGATGGCGTTGTGGTCGAGGACGGACACTAGACTGACTCGCTTGGTTGTCGAGCCGCGGCGCCCGTCACGGGCGCCGCGAGCATTGGCTTACTGCACGCGGGGCAGCACTTCGAACTGGTGGAAGGGCGGCGGCGAGGGCAGCGTCCATTCCAGCGTGGTCGCACCTGCACCCCACGGATTGTCGCCAGCCGGCACCTTCTTCGCGAAGGCGTCGATCACGCAGTAGAGGAAGATCAGCACGCCGAAGCCGGAGATATAGGAGCCGACCGACGAGACCAGGTTCCAGCCCGCGAACGCGTCGGGATAATCGACATAGCGGCGAGGCATGCCCGACAGACCGAGGAAGTGCTGCGGGAAGAACACCAGGTTCACGCCGATGAAGGTGACCCAGAAGTGCGCCTTGGCGAGCCCTTCATTGTACATGTAGCCGGACATCTTCGGGAACCAGTAGTACCAGCCGGCGAAGATTCCGAACACCGCACCGAGCGACAGCACGTAGTGGAAGTGCGCGACCACGTAGTAGGTCTCCTGGAGCACGCGGTCGACGCCGGCATTCGCCAGCACCACGCCGGTGACGCCGCCGACGGTGAACAGGAAGATGAATCCCACCGCCCAGATCATCGGCGCGCGGAACTCGATCGAGCCGCCCCACATCGTGGCGATCCACGAGAAGATCTTCACGCCGGTCGGGACCGCGATGACCATCGTGGCGGCGACGAAATAGGCCTGCGTCGCCGAGGACATGCCGACCGTGTACATGTGGTGCGCCCACACCACGAAGCCGATGCCGCCGATCGCGACCATGGCGTAGGCCATGCCGAGATAGCCGAACACGGGCTTGCGCGAGAAGGTCGAGACGATCTGGCTGACCATGCCGAAGGCGGGCAGGATCAGGATGTACACTTCGGGGTGACCGAAGAACCAGAACAGATGCTGGAACAGCACGGGATCGCCGCCGCCTTCCGGATTGAAGAACGTCGTGCCGAAATTGCGGTCAGTGAGCAGCATCGTGATCGCACCGGCGAGCACCGGCAGCGACAACAGCAGCAGGAACACCGTCACCAGGATCGACCACACAAACAGCGGCATCTTGTGCAGGGTCATGCCCGGCGCGCGCATGTTGAAGATCGTGGTGATGAAATTGATGGCGCCCAGGATCGAGGAAGCGCCCGCCAGATGCAGCGACAGGATCGCGAAGTCCACCGCCGGGCCCGGATGGCCCGAGCTCGACAGCGGCGCGTACATGGTCCAGCCGGCGCCGACGCCGTTGGCGCCCGGCTCGCCCTCGACGAAGGTCGACATCAGCAACAGCGCGAACGAGGCCGGCAGCAGCCAGAACGAGATGTTGTTCATGCGCGGGAACGCCATGTCGGGCGCGCCGATCATGAGCGGCACGAACCAGTTGCCGAAGCCGCCAATCATCGCGGGCATGACCATGAAGAAGATCATGATCAGACCATGGGAGGTCACGAACACATTGTAGGTGTGCGTCTCGTGGAAGATCTGCACGCCCGGATACATCAGCTCGGCACGGATCGCGATCGACATCGCGGCGCCGATGACGCCGGCGATGACCGCGAAGATCAGGTACATCGTGCCGATGTCCTTGTGGTTGGTCGAATAGACGTAGCGCCGCCATCCGGTCGGATGGGCGTGCTCGTCATGTCCGTGGTCTTGTGCGTGATCGCCGTGTGCCGCTGCGCTCGTTGCCATTTTCTAATCCTGCCTTGCGTCCCGATCGGACCTCTGGAGGTCCCGCCTTATGTCGCTTTCAGTTTCCTCGAACCCTGCGCCCGGCGCTCACTGCGTCGGGCCGGCCGTGGAGGCGTAGGTGCTGGTGCCGCCGCTCGCATATTTCTTCTTCGCGGTCTCGACCCAGGAGGCGAACTCCTGGTCGCTCACCACACGGATCGCGATCGGCATGAAGGCGTGGTCCTTGCCGCACAATTCCGAGCACTGGCCGTAGAACATGCCGGTCTTGGTGGCCTTGAACCAGGTTTCGTTGAGCCGGCCCGGAATGGCGTCGATCTTGACGCCGAAGGCCGGCAGCGCAAAGGCATGAATCACGTCGGCCCCGGTCACCTGAACCCGAACCACCTTGTTGACGGGCACCACCATCTCATTGTCGACGCCCAGCAGACGGGGCTGCTTGTCCTGGGCCATCAGCGAGTCGAACTCGAACTTGCCGTTATCAGGATAGGCGTAGGACCAGTACCACTGCTTGCCGGTCGCCTTGATGGTCAGATCCGCCTTCGGCACGTCGAGCTCGAGGAACAGGAGGCGGAACGACGGCACCGAAATGCCGACCAGGATCAACACCGGCACGAGCGTCCACGCCACCTCGATCAGCGTGTTGTGCGTGGTCCGCGACGGCACCGGATTGGCTCTCGCGTTGAACTTCACGACAACGATCACGAGCAGCGCCAGAACGAACAGCGTGATCAGCGTGATCAGCACGAACAGGAAATTATGGAACCAGACGATGTTGTCCATCACCGGGGACCCGGACTGCTGAAGCGTCCACTCCCACGCAGCCGGCTGCCCCAGCTCGGCAAATGCCGCACCGCCCGTCGCCAGCGTCAGACCCGCCACGGCCAATCCCAGCAAGTGCCGGCCCACCGGGCCCATCGACATCTTCATGCCGTTCGCGCTCCCCTAACGAAATCACCCCAAGTGCATTCCCCTATTTTCGGGAAACGCTTTATTCGATCCCCCCGTCTGACAAACCGCCGCGCAAGAATACCTCTAAGAGGAATTGGGGCCAGATCGCTAGAACGCCGAAATCAAGCCTCTCAAACCATAATTCTTGATCTATCGCAATGCAGTCTTGAGCCTCGTCTGTCAGCCATCACCCGCAAGATATTTCCTAGTAACATCAGACAAAAATACCATTTCCCGGGATGCTGCCGCTTGACAGCGGAATTGCCCGCGGTAGGCACTTGGCGCACAGCCGCACAGGAACCTGATTCGTGCGGGCGATTGCGGCCGGGGCGGCGTGGAATTTGCTTGCGAATCGCCTTCAAGACGCCGTCATTCCCGTATCAGTCCGCCTGACGCGAGCGACCCAGGCGAGCAGAGGGACCGACCCGATGGGGTTTTCGAGATCCATGGCAAGGCGGGCTAAAAGCCAGGCTGGCAGCCTCACGATGCTGGCCGCTCTGCTGGCGGCGGTCGTCGTCCTGGCGCTTCCGGGCCTCGCCCATGCGCAGGGCGCGGTGCGCTCCGTCCATGGCGACTGGCAGATCCGCTGCGACACCCCGCCGGGCGCCCAGTCCGAGCAATGCGCCCTGATCCAGAGCGTGGTGGCCGAAGACCGCTCCAACGCCGGCCTGACCGTGATCGTTCTCAAGACCGCCGACCAGAAGAGCCGCCTGATGCGGGTGGTCGCCCCCCTCGGCGTTCTCCTGCCCTCCGGCCTCGGCCTCAAGCTCGACAACCAGGACGTAGGCCGTGCCGGCTTTGTCCGCTGCCTGCCCAATGGCTGCGTCGCCGAGGTCGTCATGGACGACAAGCTGCTCGGCCAGCTCCGCACTGCCAAGACCGCGACCTTCATCATCTTCGAGACCCCGGAAGAAGGCATCGGCTTCCCGCTCAGCCTGAACGGGCTCGGCGAGGGCTATGACAAGCTGCCGTAGTGCGAAGGGCGGTTAGGCCCGCGAATTCTATTGTTTCCGTAATGTGAGACTTGGCGCCCTCGCGGAAGTGCCGGGAAACCATTATCTTGCCTCACATCCCCCGATAATGGACGGACGCATGACCAACCCTGCCACAACCTCCCTGCTCGACCGCGCCAATCTCGACCGCGATCAGGTTCGCAACGAGCTCGCGCGCGGGCTTGCCGGTGCCGACGACGGCGAATTGTTCCTGGAATACAGCCAGACCGAAGCGCTGATGTTCGACAATGGCCGGCTGAAGCAGGCGACCTACGATACCTCGCAGGGTTTTGGCCTGCGCGCCGTCAAGGACGACGCCGTCGGCTACGCGCATTCCTCCGACGTGTCGCTGCCGGCGCTGATTCGCGCTGCGGACGCGGTCGCGGCCGTGCGCGGCGGTTATTCCGGCAGCTTCGCCGCGCCTCCTGCGCATACCAACGTGCGGCTTTATAGTGACGACAATCCGCTCGATGCCCCCGGCTTCGAGACCAAGGTCAAACTGCTCGCCGAGATCGACGCTTATCTGCGCGACAAGGATCCGCGGGTGCGGCAGGTCAGCGTCAGCCTGGGCGCGACCTGGCAGGTGGTCGAGATCCTGCGGCCCGACGGCGAGAGCTATCGCGACATCCGCCCGCTCGTGCGCGTCAACGTCTCCGTCGTCGCCGGTCAGGGCGACCGCCAGGAGAGCGGCAGCAAGGGCTATGGCGGCCGCGCCGGCTACGCCGAATTCATCGAAAGCAAGAACTGGCGCGACGCCGCCGACGGCGCGTTGCGTGAGGCTCTGGTCAACCTGGAATCGATTCCCGCCCCCGCCGGCGAGATGGACGTCGTGCTCGGGGCCGGCTGGCCCGGCGTGATGCTGCATGAGGCGGTTGGCCATGGCCTCGAAGGTGACTTCAACCGCAAGAAGACGTCCGCGTTTGCCGGCCTGATGGGCCAGCAGGTCGCGGCCAAGGGCGTGACCGTGGTCGACGACGGCACGATTGCCTCGCGCCGCGGCTCGCTGTCGATCGACGATGAGGGAACGCCGACCAACCGCACCGTGCTGATCGAGGACGGCGTCCTGGTCGGCTACATGCAGGACCGTCAGAACGCCCGCCTGATGAACATGAAGCCGACCGGCAACGGCCGCCGCCAGGGCTATGCCCACGTGCCGATGCCGCGCATGACCAACACCTACATGCTGGCGGGCGACCGCGATCCGGCCGAGATCCTCGCGTCGGTGAAGAACGGCGTCTTCGCCGCGAATTTCGGCGGCGGCCAGGTGGATATCACCTCGGGCAAATACGTGTTTCAGTGCACCGAGGCTTACAAGATCGAGAACGGCAAGATCGGTGCGCCCCTGAAGGGCGCCATGCTGATCGGCAACGGGCCGACCGACCTGCATCGCATCCGCATGATCGGCAACGACCTCGCGCTCGATACCGGCATCGGCACCTGCGGCAAGAACGGTCAGGGCGTGCCGGTCGGCGTCGGCCAGCCGTCGCTGTTGATGGAACGCATTACGGTGGGTGGAACAGGCGGATGAGCGTCGAGAAGATAACTGTCACCACCAAGCGGAAGAGCAGCGGCTGGGGCGGCCAGCTGGTGCAGCTCGCCGGCATCGTCGCGGCGGTGTTCATCGCCAAGGGTGCGCTGGCCGAGCCGTTCTACGTGCCGTCGGGCTCGATGGAGCCGACGCTGTTGATCGGCGACGCCTTGATCGCCTCGAAATTCCCCTACGGCTACGGCACCTCGTCGCTGCCGATCCAGATCAACCTGCCCGAGAGCGGCCGCGTCTTCGCGGAAACGCCGAAGCAGGGCGACGTCGTGGTCTTCCGCTGGCCCGGCGACCGCTCGCAGGCCTGGGTCAAGCGCGTCGTGGGCCTGCCCGGCGACCGCATCCAGCTGCGCCAGGGCCAGCTCTTCGTCAACGATCGCCCCGCCGAGTTGAAGCCGGACGGCGTTGGTGCCGCCGAGGACGACAATGGCGGCAGCGAACCCGCCTATCGCTATGTCGAGACGCTGCCGAACGGCGTCTCGCATCTGATCTTCAAGATGCGTGACAACGGTCCGCTCGACAACACGCAGGAAGTGACGGTGCCGGCAGGCCATCTCTTCGTGCTCGGCGACAACCGCGACAATTCCGCCGACAGCCGCGTGCCCTTGCGCTCCGGCGGCGTCGGCATGTTGCCGATCGACAATCTGGTCGGCCGCGCAGACGCCGTGCTCGGATCCTGGGATCTCGGTATCCGGGGCCAGCCGGTGTGGACCTGGCTGTCCGGATTTCGCATGGCGCGGTTTTTCACCGCCGTGCATTGAACCGATCTCATGACCTTCGACGACGTCAGAAAATTCGCACTGACGTGGCCGGAGGTCGAGGACGGTACCTCCTACGGCACGCCCGCACTAAAGGTGCGCAAGAAGATGCTGGCGCGTCTGAAGGAAGATGGCGACAGCCTGGTGATGCCGGACGTCCCGGTCGACGAGCGCGCGATGCTGGTCGAGAGCCAGCCAAAAATCTTCTACTTCACCGATCACTACGCCGATTATCCGATAGTGCTGATCCGCCTGTCCAAGGCAAAGCGCGCGATCGTGGAGTCGCTGCTGCGGCGGCGTTGGCGCGCGCTGGCTTCGAAGGCGGCGCGAGCGGATTATGATGCACGCGTGAGCGCGTGACGACTGTCATGGATGAGGCCCGCTTCCTCGCGCTGGCGCTAAAGAACCCGATTAACGTCGCGATTCTCGATGAGCTCCACCAGCTCGCGCTGCCCGATGCGTGGCTGGTCTCGGGATGTCTCGTGCAATCGGTTTGGAACGTGCTCACCGGCCGTGCGATCGATTACGGCATTGCCGATTACGACGTCTTCTACTTCGACCCTGACACCTCCTGGGACGCGGAGGACGTCGTGATCCGCAAGCTGCAAGCGCGCCTCGATCATCTCGGCGTCAAGATCGAGACCCGCAACCAGGCACGCGTGCATCTGTGGTACCCGGCCAAGCACGGCCTGCCCTATCCGCCGCTGTCGTGCTCGACTGACGGTATCGACCGTTTCCTCACACAGAACACGCAAGTGGGCGTGCGGCGCTCGGACGACGGTTTCCACGTTTATGCGCCGCACGGCTTCGATGACGTGGCGGGCTTGATTGCACGCCCCAATCCAAGCCCGAATTTCTCCGCAGCGAATTACGCGGTAAAGGCCGCGAGATGGAGGGCGTTGTGGCCCGAGCTTACGGTGATTGCGCCGGAATGATCCGAGCTATCTCACCACGCCCGACGTGAATCCCGCCTTCCGCCGCGGCGGCTTGATCTCCTTTTTCAGGAAACAGCGCGCTTCGCGTCCCGTGTAGCCCGGGCGGGCATAGGTGAAGGCGCGGCATTTGTTGTCGGCGGTGCAGACGGCCTTGCAGGCTTCTTCGCCTTCGCCGTCCTTCATCTCGAAATTGCGCAAATCGCCGCCGGGGCGGTCGATGGAGGTCTCCACGCCTTCGACACGCGGCTCGATCACACCGGCGCCGCGCACGCCGGAGATGCAGCAGCTTCCCGGCACGCGCGCAGGCACCGTGTTCTTCAGCCAGCACACCGCCGAGCCGCCTTCGATGTCAGGATAGTTGAAGCTCCACGAGCGGCAACGGCGGTCGCGCTCGCACAGCAGCGCGCAATCCTCGGGATCGCCCGACGTGACCGGAGAGCTGAAATAATCTCCGCCTGGCCGGTCGAACGCCGTCTGGGCGCGCGCAGGCCAGCTCGCAAACACGAGCGAAAGCAACGCGGCGCAGGCTACGACGCCTGCCAGGACGCTTGCCATGACGGCCAGGCGGCCCTTCCCCATCGGAACAGCTTTCGAGTTATTGACGACGCTCGGGTTTTTCAGCTGGCCATTTGATCGCCGCAAACCTGTACGGGCGATGAACGGCCCGAGTCCGATCGTTTTGCCTTGGGTCTAGAACGCGTATTCCGCGTAGGCCGGTTCCACCGAGCGGTTCCAGGGACCGTTGAACTTGTCGAGCATCTCCTCAGCCGGCGTGCGGCCGGAATCGATAATGCGATCGAGCGGCTCCAGATGCCTGGTCTCGTCGCGGCCAAGCTGGTCGATCCGGCCGCGCCGGCGCAAGCCGGCATGCGCCAGAACGAGGCACTCCTTGGCGATCTCGAACAGATAGCGGTCCTTGATTCGCGACTTGAACCCGAAGCGTGGCACGTCGTCGCGCAGCGCCTGACGCTCATGCGCGGTCCAGTGCTTCACGAGGTCCCAGGCGGCATCCAGCGACACATCGTCGTAGAGCAACCCGGCCCAGAACGCCGATAGCGCCGGCAGACGGCCCCACGGGCCACCGTCGGAGCCGCGCATCTCGAGATAGCGCTTGAGCCGCACCTCCGGGAAAATCGTCGAAAGATGGTTGGCCCAGTCCGACAGCGTCGGGCGTTCCCCGGGCAAATTGTTGTTGCGGCCATCGAAGAAGGCGCGGAACGAGGAGCCCGAGACGTCGATGTAGTCCTCGTCGCGCTTGACGAAATACATGGGCACGTCGAGCGCGTAGTCGACATAGCGCTCGAAGCCCATGCCGTCCTCGAATGCCCACGGCATCATGCCGGCGCGCGCGTTGTCGGTGTCGCGCCAGATCTCGGACCGGAAGGAGAGAAAGCCGTTTGGCTTGCCCTCGGTAAACGGCGAATTGGCGAACAAGGCGGTTGCGGCCGGCTGGAGCGCGAGCGAGACACGCAGCTTCTTGACCATGTCCGCTTCGGAGGAGAAGTCGAGATTGGTCTGTACCGTGCAGGTCCGGTACATCATGTCGAGGCCGTACTGGCCGACCTTCGGCATGTAATTGGTCATGATCTTGTAGCGGCCCTTGGGCATCACCGGGATGTCGGCGCGCGACCAGGACGGCGTCATGCCGAGGCCGAGGAAGCCGATGCCGAGCGGCGTTGCGATCTCGCGCACCTGCGCCAGATGCGCCATCAGCTCACTCTGGGTCTGGTGCACGTTCTCGACGGGGGCACCCGAGAGTTCGAACTGCCCGCCAGGCTCGAGCGAGATCGCGCCGCCGCCAGTGACGTCGTAGAGGCCGATGATGTTGCCCTTCTCCATGATCGGCTCCCAGCCGAGCAGGAGTTTCATGCCTTCGAGCAGCGCGCCGATACCGCGCGCGCCCTCGTAGGGCACCGGACGGTGGCCTTCGAGCGTGAACGGCGTCTTCTCGTGCTCGGTGCCCATGCGGAATTCGGACGGGTCCTTGCAACCAGCCTCGAACCACGCGACGAGTTCGTCGCGCGATTGCAGCGGCGTCATATCGATCTGGTCTCGCGCCATATCAGACTCTAATCAAAAGCGCTTCGATCGAACGCGCGTGGGTGACAGGGATGGTCCGCGCAGCCACCGGCTGCACGGACGAGCTGGTTTGCCGCGCGATCATCGCAACGGCGTGGTTTCGTTGACGTGGGCAGGCGGCAGTTTCATCTCGCCGCACGAGCAGCCCAGACGGTCGAGCAGACCGCTGAGCTTCACGGCATCCGCATCGGACAGCTTCGAACCGACATATTTCTCGATCGCGGCCGAATAGGCGCCCCACATCCGCTTCTGCAATTCGCGGCCGGCTTCCGTGATCTCCACGAACTGGCCGCGCTTGTCGATCTTGCATTCACGCCGCGAGGCGAGGCCTTCGTCGACCAGGCGGTCGATCAGCCGCGATGTCGAATATTGCGGGATCAGCATCTGCCGTTCGAGTTCGACCGGCCGGAGCTCGCCCGAGGGCGCCCGTGACAGTTCGAGCAGCGCGTCATACCATGCGAGCGGCGGGAAGCCGGCCTTCTTCAGGTCCTGCTCGACGCAATTGAGCACACGGCTCTGCACCCGCATCAAGCGGATCCAGGCGGAAGTCGCCTCGGTCGATGGTTTGCGTTTCATGGTCCCGCTCAAGCTCGTCGCCCGTCTCTTACCCTATTCGATGCACCTGCATCAATCTTGACTATTTCAAGCAGATGCATGTAGTCGTTCTTTCGCCTGAACCAAGCAACAAGAGGAGGAAATTCCATGAAATTGTACTATTCGCCCGGTGCGTGCTCGCTGTCCCCCCATATCGCGCTCCTGGAAGCCGGCCTGCCCTATGAACTGGTCAAGGTCGATATTCGGGCCAAGAAGCTCGAAAACGGTGAGGATTATCTGAAGCTGAACCCCAAGGGCCAGGTCCCTGCGCTGGGCCTCGATAGCGGAGAGATCGTGACCGAAGGCCCGGTGATTGTCCAGATGATCGCCGATCAGGCCTCAGCCAAGGCGCTGGCGCCGGCCCACGGCAGCGCCGAGCGCTACAAGCTGCTCGAATGGCTGAACTTCCTCACCTCGGAGGTCCACAAGAGCTTCGGCCCGATGTTCGCGCCGACGCTGAACGACGAGGCCAAGGCCTTCTTCAAGGACCGCGTCATGGGCAAGCTGAAATACATCGACAGCCAGCTCGCCGGCCGCGACTACCTCATGGGCAAGCAGTTCACGGTGGCCGACGGTTATCTCTTCACGATGCTGACCTGGGGCGACCGGATGAAGTTCGACCTCTCGGCGATGCCGAACCTTGCCGCGTACAAGACCCGCGTCGCGGCGCGGCCGCAGGTGCAGGAAGCGATGAAGAAGGAAGGGCTGATCCAGGCTGCCTGAGGCACACATGCGAAAGGCCGGATCGAGAATCCGGCCTTTCGTATTTTTCATCCCGGCTACGGTTCAGAGAATCACGCCGCCGCCTTCTTTGGCGCGAAGCGGCCGTAGAAGGTCTCGCCCTTCGCCGCCATCTCTTCGAGCAATTTCGGCGGGGTGAAGCGCGATCCGTATTTCGCCTCCAGCTTGTGGCAGAGTTCGACGAACTTCTTGGGACCCATGAAGTCGATGTAGGACAGCGTGCCACCGGTGAACGGCGCAAAGCCGAAGCCGAGGATCGAGCCGACATCCGCTTCGCGCGGATCGGTGATGACGTGGTCCTCAACGGTGCGCGCGGCCTCCACCGCCTGCACTACCAGGAAGCGCTGCTTCAACTCCTCGACGTCGAGGGTATCTGGGTCGAGCTGCTTGGGCTGCAGCGCGGACAAGCCGGGCCACAGGCTCTTCTGTCCCTTGCCCTTCTCGGGGTAGTCGTAGAAGCCCTTGCTGTTCTTGCGGCCCAGACGGCCCTGCTTCTCGACCATTTCCACCATCAGCTTCTTCTGATCGGGATTGATGGCGTTGGGGCCGAGATCGGCTTCCGTCGCCTTCATGATCTTGAGCCCGAGGTCGAGCGCGACCTCGTCCGACAGCGAGAGCGGGCCGACCGGCATGCCGGCCATCTTGGCGCAGTTCTCGATCATCGCCGGCGGCACGCCCTCGAGGAACATCTCGTTGCCCTCGGCGACGTAGCGGCCGACGCAGCGATTGGCGAAGAAGCCTCTGGAGTCGTTGACGACGATCGGCGTCTTGCCGATCTGCCGGACGTAGTCGAGCGCGGTCGCGATCGCGAGATCGCCGGTGTTCTTGCCCTGGATGATCTCGACCAGCATCATCTTCTCGACCGGCGAGAAGAAGTGGATGCCGACGAACCTGCCTTGGTCCTTGAAGGATTCCGCCAGCGAGGTGATCGGAAGCGTCGAGGTGTTGGACGCGAAGATCACGTCCGGCTTCATGTGCTCCTGCGCCTTGGCAAAGGTATCAGCCTTGACCTTGCGGTCCTCGAACACGGCCTCGATGACGAGATCGACGTCCTTGAGCGCGGAATAGTCCGCGGTCGCCGTGATGCGCGCGAGCAGCGCTTCTGCGTCGCCGGGCTTGGCGCGGCCCTTCTTGATCTGCTCCTCGATCACCTTTTGCGCATGCGCCTTGCCCTTGTCGGCGCTCTCCTGGTCGCGATCGATCAGGACGACGTCGAGACCGGCACGGGCTGAGACATAGCCGACGCTCGCGCCCATGAAGCCGGCGCCGATCACGGCGATCTTCTTCACCTTGGTCGGCGGCACATCCTTCGGACGGCGCGCGCCCTTGTTGAGCTCCTGCATCGACAGGAACAGGCTGCGGATCATCGCAGCCGCTTCCGTCGAGCGCAGCACCGAGGTGAAGTAGCGCGACTCGACACGGAGCGCGGCGTCGATCGGCAGCTGCAGGCCCTCGTAGACGCAGCTCATGATCGCGCGTGCGGCCGGATAATTGTCGTAGGTCTCGCGGCGATAGATCGCGTTGCCGGCCGGGAACATCATCATGCCGGCCTTGGAGAACACCGGACCGCCCGGCAGCTTGAAGCCCTTCTCGTCCCAGGGCGCAACAGCCTTGCCGCCGCCCTTGATCCAGTCCTTTGCCGCCTTGACGAGGTCGGCGGCGGGAACGATGGCGTGGATCAGATTCAGCGCCTTGGCTTTCTCGATCGTGACCGGATCGCCCTTGAGCAGGATCGTCATCGCGTCCTGCGGCGGCACCAGGCGCGGCACGCGCTGCGTGCCGCCGGCGCCCGGGAACAGGCCGACCTTGACCTCGGGCAGACCGAGGCGGGTCTTGGGATTCTCCGCCGCCACGCGATAGTGGCAGCACAGCGTAATCTCGAAACCGCCGCCGAGCGCGAGGCCGTTGATCGCCGCCGCCCACGGCTTGCCGGAGGTTTCGATCGAGCGCAGCACCTGCGAGAAGCGCCGGCTCTGCTCGAACAGCATCTGGTTCGCGGCCGTCTCGCCCTGCTCCCCAAACACTTTTGCGTAGGCCTGATTCATGCCCTCGAGCATGGAAAGATCGGCACCCGCGCAGAACGCCTCCTTGGCGGAGGTGATGACGACCCCCTTCACCACGGCGTCGGCCGTGGTCGCCTTGACGATCGCGTCGAGCTCGCTGGTCGATGTCTCGTCGAGCACGTTCATCGAACGGCCCGGGATGTCCCAGGTCACGAGCGCGATGCCGTCGGAATCGGTCTCAACCTTGAAGTTCTTGTAAGCCATGCTGGTTGCTCCCTGCCCTTAGACGCGTTCGATGATGGTCGCGGTGCCCATGCCGCCGCCGATGCACAGCGTCACCAGTGCGGTCGCCTTGTTGGTGCGCTCGAGCTCGTCGAGCACCGTCCCGAGGATCATGGCACCGGTCGCGCCGAGCGGATGGCCGAGCGCGATCGCACCGCCATTGACGTTGATCTTGGCGTTGTCGATGTCGAAGGCCTGGATGTAGCGCAGCACAACCGAGGCGAAGGCCTCGTTGAGCTCGAACAGGTCGATGTCCGACTTCTTCATGCCCGAGCGCGCGAACAGCTTTTCGGTGACATCAACCGGACCGGTCAGCATCATCGCGGGCTCCGAGCCGATATTGGCGAATGCGCGGATCCTTGCACGCGGCTTCAGTCCGTACTTGCCGCCGGCTTCCTTGCTGCCGAGCAAAACGGCGCCGGCACCATCGACAATGCCCGACGAATTGCCGGCGTGGTGCACGTAATTGACGCGTTCGATTTCCGGATGCGACTGCACCGCGACGCCATCGAAGCCGCCCATCTGCGCCATCATCGTGAACGCCGGCTGCAGCTGCGCCAGCGACTGCATCGTCGTCGAAGGACGGATATGCTCGTCCTTGGCGAGGATGGTGAGGCCGTTGATGTCCTTCACCGGGACGACCGACTTGTCAAAGCGGCCTTCTTCCCAGGACTTCGCCGCACGCTGCTGGCTCTGCACCGCATAGGCGTCGACGTCGTCACGCGAGAAGCCGTATTTGGTCGCGATCAGATCGGCCGAGACACCCTGCGGCATGAAATAGGCCGGCACTGCCATCGAGGGGTCCATCGGCCAGGCGCCGCCGGAAGCGCCGATGCCGACGCGGCTCATCGATTCGGCGCCGCCGCCGATCACGAGCTCGTGCTGGCCGCTCATCACCTGGGCTGCGGCAAAATTCACGGCATCGAGGCCGGAGGCGCAGAAGCGGCTGATCTGGACGCCCGGCACCGCTTCGCCGAGGCCCGCCTTCAGCGCGGCAAAGCGCGCGATGTCGGAGCCGGCTTCGCCGACCGGATCGACCACGCCGAGAATGACGTCATCGACGGAATCTTCGGGGAGGTTGTTGCGGTCCTTCAGCGCCTTGAGCGGCACGGTCGCGAGCGCGAGCGCGGTGACTTCGTGCAGCGCGCCGTCCGCCTTGCCGCGGCCGCGCGGGGTGCGGACGTGGTCGTAGATGAATGCCTCAGGCATGACGCCCTCCTGATGTGATGATCTTGTGGTCGTGATCCGGTCGCAGCGAAAGCGGCTTCAGAACGCTTCCGCCGGCAGTTCCATGATGGTGGCGCAGCCGGCCTGGATGCGCGCGAGATTGGCGGCGGTCTCCGGCAGCATCCGCTCCATGAAAAAACGGCCGGTGACGAGCTTGGTCGAGAGATAGGGCGTCGCACCGCTCTCGGCAATCTTGGCTTGCGTCACCTTCGCCATCTTCGCCCACATATAGCCGAGCGCGACGAAGCCGAAGAGATTGAGGTAATCGGTTGCGGCGGCACCGGCATTGTCGGGCTTGGCCATCGCGTTCTGCATCAGCCAGGTGGTGGCCTGCTGGAGATGGCCGAGCGAGGCCGAGAGCGGAGTGATGTAGGGCTTCATCGCCTCGTCGCCGCCGTTCTCCTTGGCGAAGGCCATGACCTCGCCGAAGAACGCCATGATGGCGCGGCCGCCGTCGCGCGGCAGCTTGCGGCCGACGAGGTCGAGCGCCTGGATGCCGTTGGCGCCTTCGTAGATCATGGCGATGCGGGCATCGCGCACGAACTGCTCCATGCCCTGCTCGGCGATATAGCCGTGGCCGCCATACATCTGCTGCGCCTGCACCGCGTTGGCGAAGCCGTAATCGGTGAGAAAGCCCTTCAGCACCGGCGTCATCAGGCCCATGTGATCATCGGCGGCCTGGCGGTCCTTGGGATCCTCGGAGCGATGGGCGACGTCGCTCTTCAGCGCGGTCCACATCACGAAGGCGCGCGCGGCCTCGTTGAAGGCGCGGATCGACAGCAGCGTGCGGCGCACGTCGGGATGGACGATGATCGGATCGGCCGGCTTGTCCGGCGCCTTGGCACCGGTGAGCGAACGGCCCTGGATGCGATCCCGCGCATAGGCGACCGCGTTCTGATAGGCCACTTCCGACTGCGCGAGACCCTGCACGGCGACGCCGAGGCGGGCCTCGTTCATCATCACGAACATGCCCTGCATGCCCTTGTTCTCTTCGCCGATCAGCCAGCCGGTGGCGTTGTCGTAGTTCATCACGCAGGTGGAATTGCCGTGAATGCCCATCTTGTGCTCGATCGAGCCGCAGACCACGCCGTTGCGTGCGCCGACCGAACCATCGGCATTGACCAGGAATTTCGGCACCACGAACAGCGACACGCCCTTGATGCCGGCGGGCGCGCCCTCAATGCGGGCAAGCACGAGGTGGATGATGTTGGGCGCGAGGTCATGCTCGCCGGCCGAGATGAAGATCTTGGTGCCCGTGATCTTGAAGCTGCCGTCGGCCTGCCGCACCGCCTTGGTGCGGAGCATGCCGAGATCGGTGCCGCAATGCGGCTCGGTCAGGTTCATGGTGCCGGTCCACTCGCCCGCCACCATCTTCGGCACGTAGGTCTGCTTCTGCTCCGGCGTGCCGTGGACGATCAGCGCCGCGGTCGCGCCCATGGTGAGGCCGCCATACATCGAGAACGCCATGTTGGCGGAGATCTGGAATTCGTTGACCGCCTGGCTCAGCGTCACCGGCAGACCCTGGCCGCCGAACTCGGTTGGTGCCGACAGGCCGAGCCAGCCGCCCTCGGCGACCTGCTTGAACGCCTCCTTGAATCCCGTCGGCGTGGTGACGCTACCGTCATCGGCGCGCTTGCAGCCTTCGAGATCGCCCACGCGATTGAGCGGCTGCAGCACTTCTTCGGCGAGCTTGGCAGCTTCGCCGAGAATGGCTTCGCGCACGTCGCTCGACGCGTCGGAGAAGCCGGCCAGATTGTCGTAGCGGTCGATCTGGAAGACGTCGTTGAGCAGGAAGTTCACGTCTTCGACGGGGGCTTTGTAGATCGGCATGGTGGTCTCCCGGCAGGCCTTGAAGTGACGGTATTGGCTTAGGATTGAGTGGCGGCAAGCTGTTCCGCCATCAGGCGATGCAGCATGTTGATCGCCTTCAGCGGCCGCACCATCACCTTGAAATGCGTGATGCGCCCCTCGCCGTCGAAGCTGATGATGTCGACGCCGTTGATCTCGATGCCGTCGATCATGGTCTTGAATTCGAGCACGGCGCCGCTCTCACTCTTCCATTCACCGACATAGCTGAAGCCGGGACCGCCAAGCACCTTCTCAGCGCTGGCCAGATATTTGAAGGTGATGTCGCGGCCGCGCTGCGGCGCGTGCACGACAGGGCTTTCGAAGACGGCGTCGGGATGGAGCAGGTCCCAGAGCGCTGCCCGGTCATGCGACTTCATGTAGCCGTACCAGGACTCGAGGCCGGTCATTCAGGTGCCTCCCTAAAAGGCTCGGGCAAAAAACGCGAAAACAACCCCATGCACAGTAGCGCGAAGGTTGACTCCATTGGGGTTTTCGGGGCGGTTTTTGCCCTCGTTATCGGGTCGCCTCATATGCACATTGACGCATATGCGCCGATGCGCATAAAGTCAAGCCAATTGGTTAAGATCGACAACAGGAGGACCGGGTCATGGCTTTGGGCGACGCAATCCTCGCTTGCCTGACGGAACGTCCGATGACGGGCTACGAGCTCGCCAAGACATTCGATTCCTCGATCGGCTTCTTCTGGAAGGCCGACCACCAGCAGATCTACCGCGAGCTCTCCAAGCTGCGCGACCGCGGCTACATCCAGGGCCGCGAGGTCGTGCAAACCGGCAAACCCAATAAACTGATCTATACGCTGACTCCGGAGGGCCGAACAGCGCTGCGGCACTGGGCCGCGCGGCCAAGCACGCCCCCTTCCATCAAGGACGATCTCCTGGTGCGGTTGCATGCGCTCGACAGCATCGGCGTCGAGCCCATGCGCACCGACCTGATGGCCCGGCTCGAGCACCACCGCGATCGCCACGAGAACTACGAGCGCATCCTGAAGAAGCGCTTCCCGGAAGGGGCGGCGTCCGGCGTGCTCGACCTCGGTAACCTGCTGCTGCTTCAGCTCGGCGCCCGGCACGAGCAGATGGTGGCCGATTTCTGCGAAGAGGCGCTCGAGGCCCTGTCGGCGATGAGCGCAAGCGGCACCGTGGTGCCGCTGGAGGATGGCAAGCGCGAGGGCAAGGGCTGAGGGGCTGGCCAGACGCCATGACGTGCCGTTGCGTATTATTCCGCTGTCATCGCCCGCCTTGTGCGCAATTGCGCACGGGGGCGGGCGATCCAGTATTCCAGAGGCTGCGCGGCTGGAATCGAGAGGCTGCGGGTACTGGATGCCCCGCTTTCGCGGGGCATGACAGCGGTGGGTGTCGCACCCCGCCGCCCAACTTTAAGACACCGTCAACGGGTTCCTTAACCCGTTATTTACCGTAACAGACAAAAGTCGGTTTTCGAGGCAGACGACCCGCGCCAAATCCGATTGTCTTTGCAACCGGCACGCGAGGGAAGACTGGAGGCGCCGGATGGGGCGCCGGAGTCGGAACCGGACAGAGTCATGAATTCGCGCGTATCGTGGAGTGTTGACGGCATCGATCCATCCGTCCGGGAGCGGGCCGAAGCTGCTGCGCGTCGCGCCGGCATGTCACTCAACGATTGGCTGAACTCCACGCTCGGCGAGACCGCCCCGCCAAACTTTCGCGGACTTTACGACCAGCGTCCGCAAGCCCAGAACGTCCCGAGCCAGGTACCGACTCAAGTACCGAGCCAGGAAAGCCGCGAAGTTGCCGACATCCACCAGCGGCTCGACGCCATCACCCAGCAGATCGAGCGGATTTCAAAGCCCGCGCCGCGGCAAGATTCTTCGCGACAAGATACTCCGCGACAAGACGTTTCGCGCGAGCAGGGCGTTGCGCGCCAGCTCAACGACGCGATCTCGCGGCTCGATGCAAGGCTGTCGCAAATCTCAAAGCCGCAGCAGGCTCCGGCACCACGACAGGCCCCCGTTGAAACGCGCCAGCGCCAGGCCGATGCGGTCGAGCGCGCGGCAGCACAGGTCTATCGCAACTCACCGCCCCTGAGCCCCGCTTCGTTCGACGTCGCGGTGGCCGAGATCACCGCACGGCAGAGCGAGCTCGACGGCTTTACGCCCAGGCAGATGCCGCCGCGCGCCGCGCCGCCGATCGCGCCCGCGGCAGCTCCTTACGCGCCCCCGATGGCGCCGCCCGCGCCTGCCTATGCTCCGCCGCCACCCCAGCCGGGGCCGGATTTCTCTGCGCTTGAGCGCCATCTGCTCAAGATCACGAGCCAGATCGAATCGCTGCAGCGCCCTGACAATACCGAGCAGGCGATCAACACGTTCCGCAGCGAGCTTGCGGAGATCCGCAACGCCATCACCGAGGCGATGCCGCGCCGCGCGATCGAATCGATCGAGAACGAGATCCGCTCGCTGCATCGGCGCATCGACGAGACCCGCTCCAACGGCACCGACGGTCAGGTCCTGTCCGGCATCGAGCACGCGCTGTCCGAGATCAAGCAGGTGCTCCGCACGCTGACGCCGGCCGAGCAGCTCACCGGCTATGACGAGGCGATCCGCAATCTCGGCGCCAAGCTCGATCTGATCCTGCGCGCCAATGACGATCCGTCGACGGTCCGCCAGCTCGAAGGCGCGATCTCGGCGCTGCGTGGCATCGTCTCCAACGTTGCCTCCAACGAAGCGCTGGCACGGCTCTCGGACGACGTGCAGCTGCTGTCGTCCAAGGTCGACCAGGTCACCCGTGCGTCCGGCCAAGGCGACAGTTTTGCGGTGCTGGAACAGCGCATCGCGGCGCTCACCGCCGCTCTGGAAACGCGCGAGCGCCCTCAACCATCCGAGAGCAGCGAGCAGCTCGAAAGCGCGATCCGCGCCCTGTCTGACCGTTTCGATCGCATGCAGGTCGGCAACGACTCGGCTTCGACCTTCGCTCATCTTGAACAGCGGGTCTCGTATCTGCTGGAGCGGCTCGAGGCCGCCTCCGATCCGCGCAACGGCAATTTCAGCCGCGTCGAGGACGGGCTGCACGACATCCTGCGCCACCTGGAGCGGCAGCAGGCGACCTATTCCGCGCTGGCCGAGAGCCGCAACTCCGCGCCGCCCGCCGATTCCGGCATGGTCGATCTCGTCAAGCGCGAGCTCTCCGACATCCGCTTCAGCCAGGCCGAGACCAACCGGACCACCCAGGATTCGC
The DNA here is from genome assembly GCF_023073295.1 of Bradyrhizobium sp. 23. Lineage (NCBI taxonomy): Bacteria > Pseudomonadati > Pseudomonadota > Alphaproteobacteria > Hyphomicrobiales > Nitrobacteraceae > Bradyrhizobium > Bradyrhizobium sp. 23. The sequence continues at coordinate 268,496 of NZ_JADPJF010000103.1, forward strand.
TGGAGGCCGTCCACAACGCCCTTGGCCACGTCGTCGATCGTCTCTCGATGATCGAGGGCGATCTTCGCAATGTGCGCACCGCGCCGCCCGCCCCTGCGGCGCAGCCGATGCCGATGCCGATGGCCGCTCCCATGGCGCCCGCGCCGATGGCGCACGAGCCGCGGCCGC
>NZ_JADPJF010000103.1:268740-270445 GCF_023073295.1 Bradyrhizobium sp. 23
GCAACAGCAGCACCCGAAATACGATCCGAAGCCCGAGCTGCCCAATCCAGCCGCCGCGCAGGCGGCGCACGCCGCCTTCGCCGCCGCGCCGCGCGAATTCCAAGCCGCCGCGCCGGCGGCGCCGCCGCCGATGCCGATGGCACCGCCGGTTCCGCCACGCGCGATCAGCGAAATCCTGGAGCCGCATACCGCGCCCACGCGCGCCGCGCTTGCGCCCGAACTGCCGCCGGATCATCCGCTCGAGCCGGGCACAAGGCCGGGTGCACGCATCGCCACGCCGTCCGAGCGCATCGCTGCGTCCGAAAGCGCAATCAGCGAAATCCCGGCCGCGCCCAAGGAGCCGGTGTCGTCGTCGAGCTTCATCGCTGCCGCGCGCCGCGCAGCGCAAGCCGCCGCCGCGCAGCCACCCGAGAAAACCGGCCGGGCCGCCAAGGCGTCTGCCGGTCGCGCCAAGGACAAGGGCCAGGAAGGCGGGTCGACCATCACCTCGAAGATCCGCTCGCTGCTGGTCGGCGCGAGCGTGGTCGTGATCGTGCTCGGCACCTTCAAGATGGCGATGAACCTGCTCGATGGCAGCAGCTCGTCGCCAGCGCCGCAGGCGATGGAGAATACGTCGAGCGAGCCCGCGCCGCGAGCCATGCCGTCCATTGAGAACAAGCCCGCCGCGCCAGAGCAGGTCACGCCCTCGATGACCTCGCCGACGCCGATCGGAAAGCAGTCGCAGAACAATGCCGCGCCGGGGTCCGTGACGAGCCCGAGCGGCACCGCTTCGGTCGAAATCCCGCAAACCGCGGCGCCAACCCCGCCTGCGGCGTCGAGCGACGTCACCGGCGCGCTGTCGGGCACGAGCCGCGCGAAACTCGCGATGATCCAGGTGCCGCCGACCGAAAAGCTGCCTGACGGCATCGGTGGCCCCGGCTTGCGCACCGCCGCGATGAAGGGCGATGCGACCGCGGCCTACGAGATCGGCGTGCGCTTTGCCGAGGGCAAGGGCGTGGCCGCGAATTACGACGAAGCCGCCAAATGGTACGACCGTGCGGCGCAGGCCGGCGTCGTGCCCGCAACCTTCCGCCTCGGGACACTCTACGAAAAGGGTCTTGGCGTGAAGAAGGACGCCGACATCGCCCGCCGCTACTACACGCAGGCGGCCGAGCGCGGCAACGCCAAGGCGATGCACAATCTCGCGGTGCTCGACGCCGATGGCGGCGGACGCGGAGCCAATTACAAGAGCGCGGCACTGTGGTTCCGGAAGGCCGCCGACCGCGGCGTCGCCGACAGCCAGTTCAACCTCGGCATCCTCTATGCCCGCGGCATCGGGGTCGAGCAGAACCTCGCCGAGTCCTATAAATGGTTCACGCTCGCCGCCGCCCAGGGCGATGCGGACGCGGCCGGCAAGCGCGACGACGTCGCCAAGCGGCTCGACCCGCAATCGCTCGCCGCCGCCAAGCTCGCGATCCAGACCTTCAGCGCCGAACCGCAGCCCGACGACGCCGTCAATGTTGCGGCCCCGAACGGCGGCTGGGACAGCGCCCCGCAGGCCAACGCGAAGCCTGCGCCGAAGCCGGTTGCCGCCAAGCGCGCGGCCTCGGCTGTGCATTAATCGGTTTAGTACGCTTTCTCCTCTTGTCGTCGCCCGGCTTGACCGGGCGACCCAGTATTCCAGAGGCGTCGGTTGGATACGGAGAAGCTGCGCCATAGTGGATGG
>NZ_JADPJF010000103.1:270583-270953 GCF_023073295.1 Bradyrhizobium sp. 23
GATCTCTCTTAGCCCATTCACCACGCCTGAAATTCCTGGTCCCGCCGGCCACCGAATTCCGCTATTGAAGGGCGCGGCAATCGTTCTGCCCTCCTGCGAGCATTCCGCGCAATCGATCCGTCTCGCGGGAAGCGTGGTCTCTCGATGCAGCTCTATCTCCCGATCGCCGATCTTCCGGTCAATGTCTTCCTCGTGCTAGCGATGGGCGCGGCGGTCGGCTTCGTCTCCGGCATGTTCGGGATCGGCGGCGGCTTCCTGATGACGCCGCTTCTGATCTTCATCGGCATCACGCCGGCGGTCGCGGTCGCCTCCGTCGCGAGCCACATCGCCGCCTCGTCCTTTTCCGGCGCGCTCGCCTATTGGCGGCGAC
>NZ_JADPJF010000103.1:271031-272602 GCF_023073295.1 Bradyrhizobium sp. 23
GCGATCGACCCGGCGCTGGCAAGCGTGCTGTTATGCGGCGGCGTGACCGGGACGGCGCTGGGCGTGTGGACCTTCACGCAGCTGCGTGCGCTCGGCCAGCTCGATCTGATGATCGCACTGTCCTACGTCGTGCTGCTCACCACCGTCGGCAGCCTGATGTTCTCCGAAGGCCTGCGCGCCCTAATGCGGACCCGGCGCGGCGCGGTGCCGCCACGACGCACCCACAACTGGATCCATGGCCTGCCGCTGAAGATGCGGTTCAAGCGTTCCAAGATATACCTCTCGGTCATTCCGGTCGTGATCATCGGCGTCCTGATCGGCTTCATCGGCGCCATCATGGGCATCGGCGGCGGCTTCATCCTGGTGCCGATCATGATCTATCTGCTGCGGGTGCCGACCTCGACGGTGATCGGCACCTCGATGGTCCTGACGCTGGTCACGATGCTGTTTGCGACCCTGCTGCATGCGGTGACCAATCACCTCGTCGACGCGGTGCTGGCGCTGATCCTGATGGTCGGCGGTGTCACCGGCGCGCAGTTCGGCGCACGCGCCGGTCAGAAGATCCGCGGCGAGCAGCTGCGGCTGCTGCTCGGCCTCTTGATCCTCTCGGTCGGCGTTCGCTTCGCCATCGAGCTGGTGATCCGGCCCGAAGACCTCTTCACCATCCGCGAGCTGGGGGTGAACGGATGATGCGCACAGCTCTCGCGGTCCTGCTCGTTCTGCTGCTCGGCTCCGTCGCACGCGCCGAGCGGCTGATCGTGTCGGTCTCCAACCATCGCGTCACGGTGACGCCGAATTATTCCGGCGAGGAGCTGGTGCTGTTCGGCTCGGTCGAGAAGGACGCCTCCACGCCCGCCGATCGCAAGAGCTACGATCTCGTCGTCACCGTGATGGGCCCGCGCGCCGAGATGGTGACGCGGCGCAAGGAGCGCACCTTCGGGATCTGGATCAACACCGACTACCGCCAGTTCCTGGAGGTGCCGAGCTATCTCGCGCTATTTGCCAACCGCTCCTTCGATGTCATCACCTCGCCCGAGATCGCGCGGCGTCAGCAGATCGGGCTTAACAACGTGCTGCTGACCCAGCGTGTCAGCGGCGACTATGCCGATGTGGTGCCTAACGACGTGTTCCGCTCCGCCTTCATCCGCCTGCGCACCCAGCGCGGTCTCTACCGCGAGGATCCGAGCGCGGTGACATTCCTGACGCCGACGCTGTTCCGCACCGGCATTCCGCTGCCGGCGGAGGTGCCGATCGGCACTTACGAGGTGGAGATCAAGCTGTTTGCCGACGGCGCGTTCATCGGCAAGACCGAGACCGCGTTCGAGATCGTCAAGGTCGGCTTCGAGCAGTTCGTCGCCACCACCGCGCGGCAGAACGGCCTGATCTACGGCCTCGTCACCGCCGCGATGGCGCTGATGACGGGATGGATGGCTTCGATCGTGTTTCGCAAGGATTGAGGAGACTACGCTCTCTCCTCTCGTCGTCGCCCGGCTCGACCGGGCGACCCAGTATTCCAGAGGCCTGCGTTAGGCGACTCGCTCTCACAATTACCGCCGCGGCGTACTGGATGG
>NZ_JADPJF010000103.1:272718-279347 GCF_023073295.1 Bradyrhizobium sp. 23
ACGGCGCCTGCACCACCGTCGGCACGCCGGGCTCGAGCAATCGCAGCCGCGTCCCGAAGCCGAGCACGTCGAAGGTCTTGCGTAGATCCTCGCTGTTCTGGCGGAAATGCGCCCAACCCTCCGTATGAACCGGCACGATCATCGCATCGGGGAAGGCGCGCGCGGTCTCGATGGTGTCGTTGGTGTCCATGGTCAGATGGAACGGCCCGCGCGTTTGCGCGGCGCCGGCGAAAGGCATCACCACGCCGCATTTGAAACGGCGCGCGACCTCGGCGACGCCGTCGAACCAGGTGGTGTCGCCGCTGATGTAGACCGATGTGGTGTCGGTCCGGCTCGACGACACCACGAAGCCGATGACGTCGCCTGACAGCGGCTCGATGCCGGCCGGCCCGTGACGCGCCGGGGTCGCAGTAATCGTCAGCGAGTTGCCGTCACGATCTTTCAGATGCGCCGTGCCCCACGGCGCCAAACCTTCGACATGCCCGCCGAGGCGCTGCGCGCCGGCCTCGGTGGTCAGCACGCGCTTCACATGTTTGAGAAAGTCGCGGCCGGAATTGTCGAGATTGTCCGAATGCTGGTCGTGGCTGAGCAGCACGGCATCGATCGGGCCGATCGCATCGGCCTTGAGCGCAGGGCCGATCGTCTTCTCCAGCTTCACATGCGGCAGCTGATAGGCGGTGTGCGCGTCATCGAAGGTCGGATCGGTGAGCAAACGGAAGCCATCGATCTCGATCAGCGCAGTGGGACCGCCGATCAGGGTGATGGAAATGGGCATGATGGACTCCTCTTACGAGACGGATTTGGCGGGCCGCGTCACCAGGTAGATGCCGAGTGCGACCGGGATGATTCCGAGCAGATCGCGCGCCTCGACATGTTCGCCGAGCACGAGATACGCAAACAGCATGCCGAGCGGCGGCATCAGGAAATGATAGGCACTGGCAGCCGTCGCGCCACACACTTTCAAGAAATGAAACCAGAGCCAGTACGCCAGGATCGAGCCGCCGAGCACGAGGAAGGCGAAGGCGCCGATCAGGCCCGGCGTGAAGTCGATGGCATGAACGTCGGCGAAGGTGAGCGCCACCGGCGTCAGCACGATGCCGGCGGCAAGATTCTGCACGCCATTGCCGACCCACAGCGAGCCCTTCGGCGCGAGCAGCTTGAACAAAATGGTGCCGGCAACGAGAGAGGCGAGCGAGGCCAGCGTGAACACGATGCCGTGCAGCGAGTCGGTGCCGACCGCCAGGCGGTGCCAGACGATCAAGGTCACGCCGATGATTCCGAGCAGGAGGCCGCTCGCCTTGCGCCAGGTCATGCCTTCGCCGAGCAGAAGCGCGGCGAGGCCCGCCGTGAACACCGGATTGGCCGACACGATCAGGCCGCCGAGGCCGGCGGAGACCGATTGCAGTCCGGTGTAGCCGAGGCCGAGATAGAGCGCGTTGTTGGCGACGCCGAGCACGGCGAAGATCGCGGCATCGCGCCAGGACAGCGACCAGTCGTCGCCGCGGACCAGCGTGGCACCGAGGATCAAGATGCCGGCGAGCGAGAAGCGCGCGGCGAGCAGGATCAGCGGCGGGCAATGGGTCACGCCGATCTTGCCGGCGACGAAGGCGTAGCTCCAGAGCAGGCAGAACAGGCCGATGGCCAGCGGCAGCGTGTTGAAGCGGCTGCGCGGAACGGCAAGCGAAGGGGCGAGCGACATGAGGGGCATTCTCCTGAGCCCTCGATCTAGGGAGCCGGCTTGTCATTTGGAAATTAAATGATTAACTTCCAGCCAGTGGATTTTCGAATGGAGGCAGCCATGCTCGATCTGGAGCTCCTGCGCAGCTTCGTGTCGGTGGTCGATGCCGGCGGCTTCACCCGCGCCGGCGAGCGCGTCCATCGCACCCAATCGACCGTCAGCCAGCAGATCAAGCGGCTGGAGGAGGATGTCGGCCAGGTCCTGCTGCATCGCGACGGCAAGGACGTGCGCCCCACCGAAGCCGGCGAGCGGCTGCTGTCCTATGCGCGGCGGTTGTTGTCGCTTGCGGAAGAGGCGCGCGACGTGCTGCGCCAGCCCGACGGCGAAGGCGCAATCCGGCTCGGCATCCCCGAGGACTTTGCGGCGTATCGGCTGGCGAAACTGCTCGGCGCGTTCTCGCGCTCGCATCCGGGCCTGCGGCTCGATGTGCGCGCCGACCAGAGCAAGAATCTCGCCCGCGACCTCGATCGCGGCGAGCTCGATCTGGCGCTGTTCAAGCGCGCGGCCGGTGAGAAAGGCGCGATTGCGGTGTGGCCGGAGCAGGTGCACTGGGTGACCAGCAAGAGCCATCCGATCCACGCCGATGTCGCCTCCGTGCCGCTGATCGGCTTTCCGCTCGGCTGCCTCTACCGCGCCGGCGCCATCCATGCGCTGGAAAGCGCGGGCCGCATTTGGCACATGTCCTATACGTCATCGAGCCTGGCCGGCATCCAGGCCGCGGTCGCGGCCGGCATGGGCTTGAGCATCCTGTCGGAGATGGCGATCCAGTCCGACCACCGCGTGCTGAGCGCGAAGGACGGCTTTGCGCCGATCAACCGGACCGAAGTGGCGCTGATGGCCGCGCCGGGCGCAAGTCCCGCGACGTTGCGGCTGGCAGATCGGCTGGCGGAGTTCTGCGACGACGTGCAGGCGAAAGCGGCTTAGCTGCACCGTGACGCGGCGATCGCGTGGACGCGGCGGTCGCCGAGCAGGTGCGCGACAAAACCGTTCATTGGAAAGATCTTTGCAAACGCCACATCGCGGATGCTGAGGCCGCCGGCGTAGGCGCCGAAGGCGGGCATCACGGCACGCTCGCCGTCACAGGCGAAACAGCGGCGCTCCATCGAGCGGCCGCGCGCGGAGACACGCGCCTTGGGATGAAGATGGCCGGCGATCTCGCCGCTCGCGCCCGTCGGCTCGTGGCGGAAGGTGATCGGACCGATCGCAACTTCGTCGGCGACGGTGCCGCCGAGATCACGCGGCAGCGCCGGATCGTGATTGCCTGAGATCCAGATCCAGTCGCGGCCAGCCTGCAAGGCGGCGACCGCGTCGCGATCCTCCGCCGACAGCCGTCCATGCGCCGTGCGATCGTGAAAACTGTCGCCGAGCGCGATGACGATTCGGGGATCATGGCGGGAGATGACAGCAGCGAGACGACTGAGCGTCGCGATGGTGTCGTAAGGCGGCAGCAGCACGCCGCGCATGGCGAAGCTGGAACCTTTTTCCAGATGCAGGTCGGAGACGACGAGCAGGCGCTGCTCTTCCCAGAATAGCGCGCCGGAGAGATCGGCCGCGAAGGTCACGCTGCTGATGCTGACATTCGAAACGCGCATGTCCTCGATATCCCCTGAAACCAGCGCGCCTGCCCCCACGTCAAAACCTGCTGTTATCCCATCGCCTCTTTGACGAGCTCGTCGGCGGCCTCCGCCAGGAGCTCGTCTCCAGCTTCGCCATAGACTGACTCGCGGCCGATTTCCAGCATCACGGGGACGGCGAGCGGGGAGACGTGGTCGAGTTCCCGATGCGTGATGCGGCCCCGGATGCGGGTGAGCATGTCGCTGAGGCGTCGCAGATCGAGCAGGCCAGTGGCGGCATCGGCACGGGCGGCGCGCAACAGCACGTGATCGGCCTGGTGCTTGCGCAGGACGTCGTAAACGAGATCGGTCGAGAACAGCACCTGACGGCGGCTCTTCTCCTCACCGGTGTGCCGCCGCGCAATCAGGCCGGAGATGATCGCGCAATTGCGGAACGTGCGCTTCATCAGCGCGGATTCGGCAAGCCACGCTTCGAGGTCGTCGCCGAGCATGTCGGGATCGAACAGCGCGTCGAGGTCGATCCTGCCGTCCCGGATCATGGAGGACATGTCGCCGAGCGCCCAGACCGCGATCGCATATTCATTGGCGACGAAACCGAGCGGCCGGGCGCGGGCGCGCTCCAGCCGGCGCGTCAAGAGCATGCCGAGCGTCTGATGCGCGAGACGGCCTTCGAAGGGATAGCAGACGACGTAATGCTTGTTGGCGCGGGGAAAACTCTCGACCAGCAGCTCGCGCACCGCCGGCACGCGCGAGACGTCCTTTTGCAGCGACAGCCAGTCGCGCACCTGCTCCGGCAAGGCGCCCCACGCGCGCCCGTCATCGAGCAGGCGGCGAACCCGTTCGGCAAGATAGGTCGAGAGCGGAAACTTGCCGCCCATATAGGACGGCACCTTCGGGTCCTTGTCGTTGGCGCGCGAGACATAGACCTGGTCTTCGACCAGGGTTTCGTAGCGCACCACCTCTCCTGAGAACACGAAGGTGTCGCCCGGGCTGAGACCCTCGATGAAGGCTTCCTCGATCTCGCCGAGCAGCCTGCCGCCGCGCGCGATCACGCCGGTCGACCCGCCTGCTTTTCCTTGACCTCCGCCGCGCGAGCGCACCAGCCGCACCTTGAGCATGTCGTCCTCGACGATGGTGCCGACATTCATCCGGTAGCTCTGCCGCACCCTGGGATTGGCGACGCGCCAGCGTCCCTCCTTGTCCTGCTTGATCCGCGCGAAACGCTCATAGGTCTTCAGCGCGTAGCCGCCGGAGGCGACGAAATCGACCACGTCGTCGAAGTCCTGCCGCGTGAGATCGGCGTAGGGCGCGGCGGTGCGGACCTCACCGTAAAGCTCGTCGGAGAAAAACGGCTCGCCGCAGGCGCAGCCGAGCACGTGCTGGGCCAGCACATCGAGCGCACCCAGGCGCAGCGGCGGCGTGTCCTGCGCATTCTCCGCGATGGCGTCGATCGCGACGCGGCACTCCAGCACCTCGAATCGGTTCGCGGGCACCAGCACCGCGCGCGAGGCTTCGTCGAGCCGGTGGTTGGCGCGGCCGATGCGCTGCATCAGGCGCGAGGAGCCCTTGGGCGCGCCGATATTGACGACGAGATCGACGTCGCCCCAGTCGACGCCGAGATCGAGCGAGGAGGTACAGACCACGCCGCGCAGTTTGCCCGCCGACATCGCGTCTTCGACCTTGCGGCGCTGGGCGACGTCGAGCGAGCCGTGATGCAGCGCGATGGCAAGATTGTCGTCGTTCATGCTCCAGAGATTCTGGAACAGCATCTCGGCCTGGCTGCGGGTGTTGACGAAAACCAGCGTGGTCTTGTTCGCCTTGATCAGCTCGTAGATCTCGGGAAGTGCGTGGCGCGCACTGTGGCCGGCCCAGGGCAGGCGTTCGCGCGTGTCCATCATCTCGACCAGCGGCGGTGCGGCGCCGCCGGCAAGGACGATGTCGGCCGCCGCTTCCTTGCCGCCGGGCTGCGGCACCAGGAAGCGCGCCAGCGATTCAGGCTCGGCCACGGTCGCCGACAGGCCAATCGCCCGCATCTGCGGCGCCAACCGCCACAGCCGCGCGAGTCCAAGCGACAGCAGATCGCCGCGCTTGGACGTCACCAGCGCGTGCAGCTCGTCGAGCACGATGCGCTTCAAGGAGGAAAACAGGAACGGCGCGTCGTCGGAGGACAGCAGCAGCGCAAGCTGCTCCGGCGTCGTCAGCAAAATGTCCGGCGGATAGCGCCGTTGCCGCTGCCGCCGCGACGTCGGCGTGTCGCCGGTACGGGTCTCGATCTTGATCGGCAGCGCCATCTCGGCGACGGGGCGCTCGAGGTTGCGCGCGATATCGACCGCGAGCGCCTTGAGCGGCGAGATGTAGAGCGTGTGCAGGCCGCCGGTGCGTTGCAGACTGCGGCCGGTGGAGATCACCGATTTCGCCGAAGCTTTGGGCGCGGAGCTCAGCTCGACCAGCGTCGGCAAGAATCCCGCCAGCGTCTTGCCGGCGCCGGTGGGCGCGATCAGCAATGCGGATCGGTCCTCGCGCGCCTTCTCCAGCAGCGCCAATTGATGCGCGCGCGGCGACCAGCCGCGGGCCGCGAACCACGCCTTGAAGCGGTCGGGCAGCAGCGCGGCAGGTTCGACCGGGATTTTGCGGATGCGGGGCGGCACGGCATCACAGGTAAGCCGTGGGGACGGGTTCGTCGAGGGGGTGAACGACGAGGGCGATACTGCCGTTCCCTCTCCCCTTGTGGGAGAGGGTGGATCGCCGCGAAGCGGCGAGACGCGTGAGGGGTATCTCTCCGCGAAAGAGCATCGTTCGAGTACGCGGAGAAAGCCCCCTCATCCGGCGCTTCGCGCCATCTTCTCCCACAAGGGGAGAAGAAAGCGCCCCTACTCCGACATCGGCTTGTCGGAGATGTCCCAGTCCTTGCCGGTGAAGGTGGAGATGAAGAGCGTCTTCATCGGCGTGTAATCGTCAGGCGTGTAGTCGTAAGTGACGCCGTCGAGGAAATAAGGCGAGTGGAAGCCTTTGAGGTTGGAAGCCTGCTTCAGCACGTTGGCGCGGGTGAGCTCGTCGCCGCAGCGGCGCAGGATCTCGCCCATGGTGACGGCCTGGCCGTAGCCGGCGAAGGCGATGGTGTTGTCTTGATCGATCGCCGGCGTGTACTTCTTGCGCAGCTCCTCGAACGCCATGACGTCGGGGTCCTTCTCCCATTTGGGCAGGCCGACTTCCTTGTTGTAGCGGATGGCGACGATGCCGGCGGCGTTCTCGAGGCCCGCGGCATTGAGGATGGAGCGGCCGGTCGAGCCGGCCGACAGCAGCTGCAGCGGCTTCCA
>NZ_JADPJF010000103.1:279449-334949 GCF_023073295.1 Bradyrhizobium sp. 23
GAGGCCTTGCCGGTGGAGATGTTGTAGAAGACGTCCGCACCCGACTTCGAGAGGTTGATGAGCTGGGAATCGACCGTCGGATCGGTCAGATCGTAGGTCTGCTCCATGATCACCTTGGCGGTGCCGCCGGCGTCTTCCAGAACCTTCTTGAAGGGGCCGAGGAAGTCGCGGCCGAAATCGTCGTTCTGGTACAGGATGCCGACCTTCGCGTTCGGCTTCACGCTGACGACGTGCCGCGCCAGGATCCGCGCCTCGGTCGGATAGAGCGGCAAGCCAGCCATCGTCCATTTGAACTCTTTCGGGTTATTCCACTTCGACGCGCCGGTGTTGAGCAGCAACTGCGGCACGCCCTTCGAGTTGAGGTATTTGTGCACGGCGGTCTGCGGCGCGGTGCCGAGCGAGCCGTAGAGCGCGAGCACCTCCTCCTGCTCGACCAGGCGCCGCGTCGCCTCGACGCATTTCGGCGCGCTGTAGGCATCATCCATGGTGAGGAATTTGACCTTGCGTCCGTTGATGCCGCCCTTTTCGTTCAGCATCTGGAAATAGGCCTCGCCGACGCGCCCGAGCACGCCGTAGAGCGAGCCGGGGCCGGAATGCGGCACGGTCTGCCCGATCTTGATCTCGGTGTCGCTGGCGCCGGAATCGTATTTCTTCTCCGCGGCCCAGACATAGGGCGCGGGCAAGGTGGAGGCCGCGATGGTCGCGAGCGCGGCGGCGCTGAAATCGCGCCGCGATGGATTCCTGGTCATTGTTTGTTTCTCCCTGGTGCGCGCATTGTGCTGGCATCGCCGCACGGCTCGCAAGTGGGAAGTCGCGGCTTTGCGACGCAATGACGCTTAAAGCGCCGCTTATAGCGCCTAAACTCAAGTTTTCTCGGCGACCACGACGAGGCCGCCCACCGGTTCGTTGTTCTCGGTGCGTGGCGAGGCCTGCTCCAATGTGAGGAGCTTGAGGCCGGCCTTCGCCATCGCATCGCGCACATATTCCGCCGAATGGGCATAGCGCAGGCCTTCGCCGAGAACGATGCCGCTGCCGTCATGGGTCTCCAGCGTGAACGCAAGCACGCCGCCGGGCGCGAGCACGCGCCTGGCTTCGCCGAGCACCGGTGCGAGATCGGGGAGATAGACGAACGCATCGGCAGCGACGACGAGGTTTGCGCTCGCCTCGCTCCTGCTGCGCAGGCCTTCGATCATGTCGGCGACTTCGAGCTCGGCATAGAGGCCGGTGGCTCGCGCCTCCTTGACCATGCCGGGCGACAGATCGATGCCGATGAACTGGTCGACCTGTTTGGCGAAGGCGGCGGCCGCGAGCCCCGTACCGCAGCCGAGATCGATGGCGCGCTTGAACAGGGCGGGCTTCTTCGCGGCGACGCGGGCAGCCACCACCGCCTTGAAGATCAGCGACGGCGCGCGATAGCCGAGATCGTTGATCAGCACGTGCTCGAAGCGCGGGGCGTATTGATCGAACAAGGCCTGCACATAGGCCTTGGGCATCTCGGACAATTGCGCATCGCCGAGGCGTATCAGATGCAGATGAGCGCCATGCTGATCGCTCGGGTCGGACTCGCGCGATTTGCGAAAGGCCGCAATGGCCTTGTCGCGCTCGCCGAGTTGCGCGCGGATTTCGCCGAGCGTGAACCAGGCCGAGGTGAAATTCGGCGCAATCTCGATGGTCTGCTCCAGCAGGTCGGCGGCGGCCGCCAGATCGCCCTTGAGCTGGAGGTCGCGCGCGAACTCGAAGCGGCGGTCAGCCATGAGATCGCCGGAGGTCAGGAACAAGCGCAGGGGCATTGTGGGAACCAGGGAACGAAGCGGTGATGACTCGAAGATGCGGGGTCGCGACCTATATAACAGGCATGCGTCCGCAAGACATCCTGCTGCCAGTTGCCGCCGGCCTATGCTGTAAGCCGGGCGGCTTCCATATCGACCCCGTCCGGCCGGTCGAGCGGGCCGTGATCACCCACGGCCATTCCGACCATGCCCGCGCCGGCCACGGCGCGGTGCTGGCGACGCAGGAAACGCTGGACATGATGCGGCTGCGCTATGGCGAGAATTTTGCCGGCTCCACCCAAGCAATCCACTATGGCGAGGAGATCCGGCTCGGCGACGTCAGCGCGAAGTTTCACCCGGCCGGCCATGTGCTCGGTTCGGCGCAGGTCGCGGTCACCTGCAAGGACACCTGCATCGTCGCCTCCGGCGACTACAAGGATGCGCCCGACCCGACCTGCACGCCGTTCGAGCTCGTACGCTGCGACGTCTTCATCACCGAGGCAACGTTCGGCCTGCCGGTGTTTCGCCATGGCGATGCGGCCGACGAGGTCAAGAAGCTGCTGGCGTCGGTGGCGCTATTTCCGGAGCGCGCGCATCTCGTCGGCGCCTATTCGCTTGGCAAGGCGCAGCGCGTGATCGCTCTGCTGCGCCAAGCGGGTTACGACGCGCCGATCTATCTGCATGGCGCGATGGAGAAGATCACGCATTACTATCAGAGCCGCGGAATCGAGCTCGGCGAGTTGCGGCCGGCGAAGGGCGTCAAGAAGGCGGCGCTCGCCGGCACCATCACGCTGGCGCCGCCCTCTGCAACATCCGATCTCTGGACCCGCCGGTTTCCCGATCCCGTCACGGCATTCGCCTCTGGCTGGATGCGGGTGCGCGCCCGCGCGCGGCAACGCGGCATCGAGCTGCCGCTGGTGATCTCGGATCACGCCGATTGGGACGGCCTCACCGCCACGATCGCCGCGACCGGTGCCGGCGAGATCTGGGTTACCCATGGCCAGGAAGACGCGCTGGTGCATTGGTGCCAAAGCAAGGGTTTGCGGTCGCGGCCGCTCGATCTCGTCGGCTATGGCGACGAGGAGGAGACCGAGACGCCGCTCGCTGACGAGGCCGAAGCATGAACCGCTTCGCCGAACTTCTCGACCGCCTCGCCTACGAACCCGGCCGCAACAACAAGCTGCGGCTGATCACGAGTTATTTTCGCGAGGTCGCCGATCCCGATCGCGGCTACGCGCTGGCCGCGCTGACCGGTGCGCTGAGTTTCAAGCACGCAAAACCTTCTCTGCTGCGCGATCTTATCGCCCAGCGAACTGACCCGGTCTTGTTCGGCCTATCCTGGGACTATGTAGGCGATCTCTCCGAGACAATCGCGCTGATGTGGCCGAAGGCCGTGGGTGTCCACAACAACCCACCTCCCCCAACCCTCACCGAGGTGGTCACCACCCTGCGCACCCTCGGCAAGACCGAGCTGCCGAAGCAGCTCGAGCGCTGGCTCGACGAATTGGATGAGACCGGCCGCTGGGCGCTGTTGAAGCTCGTCACCGGCGCGTTGCGCATCGGCATCTCCGCGCGCCTGGCAAAGACCGCGGCCGCCGCGCTCGGCGACAAGGACCCGCATGAGGTCGAGCTGATCTGGCCCGGTCTCGCGCCGCCTTATCTCGACCTGTTCGCCTGGCTGGAAGGCCGCGGCGACAAGCCAGTCAATCGCGATCCCGCGCCGTTCCGTCCTGTCATGCTGGCGCATGCGATCGAGGACACCGATTTCGCTGCACTCGATCCCGCCGACTACATCGCCGAATGGAAATGGGACGGCATCCGCGTGCAGGCGGTGGCCGGCCGCGACGAGCACGGCCACATCACCGCTCGGCTCTATTCGCGCACCGGCGAGGACATCACCGGGAGCTTTCCGGACCTCGTGCCGTCGCTGCGGCTGCCCGGCGCCATCGACGGCGAGCTTCTGATCCTGCGCGAAGGGCGCGTGCAAAGTTTCAATTTTCTGCAGCAGCGGCTCAACCGCAAGGTCGTGTCTCCGAAGCTGATCAAGGAATTTCCGATTCATCTGCGCGCCTACGATCTGCTCGGCGACGACGAGAACGATTTGCGCGAGCTGCCTTTCGCGGAGCGGCGCGAACGGCTGGAGACCTTCATCGGTAAGCTCGACGATCCCCGCATCGATCTGTCGCCCACCGTCGCCTTCGCAAGCTGGGAGGCGCTGACCGCAGCACGCGCCGATCCCGCCAGCGCTGGTGCGGGCGAGGACGCGGACGCCGTCGAAGGCGTGATGCTGAAGCGGCGCGACGCACCCTATCTGCCGGGGCGGCCGAAGGGACAATGGTGGAAATGGAAGCGCGATCCGCACATCATCGACGCCGTGCTGATGTATGCGCAGCGCGGCCACGGCAAGCGCTCGTCCTACTATTCCGACTACACCTTCGGCGTTTGGACCGCAGGGCCGGGCAGTGACGAACTGGTGCCGGTCGGAAAAGCCTATTTCGGCTTCACGGACGAGGAGCTGCTCCAGATCGACCGCTTCGTGCGTCGCAATACCACCGAAAAATTCGGCCCCGTCCGCCACGTCGTGCACGAGCCAGACAAGGGGCTGGTGCTGGAGGTCGCCTTCGAGGGGCTGCAGCGCTCACCACGGCACAAATCCGGCGTCGCGATGCGCTTTCCCCGCATCAGCCGGCTGCGCTGGGACAAGCCGCCGCGGGAGGCCGACCGGCTGGAAACGCTGGAAAAGATGCTGAAAGCGGAGGCGGCCGAGGTTGAGGCTTAAGAAGCCCCGGGCGTGTGCTTGCCCGAATTAAAATCCCGTAAGCCGATTGACGCCCCCTCACAGGTTCCCCATGTCCCCGCCTTGCCCTATGATAGGTCGAATCCCCTGAGGAGTTTGAGATGGCCCACGACGTCAGAGATTTGCCGGCCGGCCGCAGTGACGGCCTGCACCGCTTTCTCGGCGGCTCGCCGCTGGCGGTCGCGTTTCGCCTGGTGCTGCTCTCGATCCTCGTCGGCGTCGTGCTGGCGGCGATCGGCTTCGACCCCTGGAATATCATCTTAAGCATTCGTCTTCTGTTCCAGCGTTTGTGGGATCTCGGCTTCGATACCGTGAACTGGCTGTGGCGCTACTTCCTGCTCGGCGCTGTCATCGTGATTCCGATCTGGCTGCTGATGCGCGTTTTCGGCGCGCCACGCAGGTAAAGGATTTGGAGCTGGCGGCCGATGCAATTGCGCTTTGTCGGCTGCGGCGACGCCTTCGGATCCGGCGGCAGGCTCAATACCTGCTTCCACGTCTCGGGGCGCGAAGCCAACTTCCTGATCGATTGCGGCGCGTCGGCTTTGCCGGCACTGAAGCGGCTGGAGATCGACCGCAATGAGATCGATCTCATCCTGATCACGCATTTCCACGGCGACCATTTTGCCGGGCTGCCGTTTGTCCTGCTCGACGCACAATTCTCGCGGCGGACGCGGCCGCTCACGATCGCCGGCCCCAAAGGCATCGAGACGCGGCTGCGTGAGGTGATGGAGGCTCTGTTCGAGCACTCCTCGAAGACGAAACAGCGCTTCGAGCTGTCCGTCGTCGAGCTCGCGCCCGAGCAGAGCCAAAGCTTCGGCGCGGTGACGGTGACGCCCTATCCCGTCGTGCACGGCGAATCCGGTGGACCGTTCCTCGCTTATCGCGTCGAAGCCGAGGGTCGCACGCTGGCCTACAGCGCCGATACCGAATGGACGGAGACGCTCATTCCGCTGGCGCATGGCGCCGACCTTTTCATCGCCGAAGCCTATATGTACGAGAAGGTGGTCAAGAATCACCTCAGCCTGACGACCTTGGAACAGCACCTTCCCGAAATCGGCGCAAAACGCCTCGTGCTCACCCATATGAGCGAAGACGTGCTGTCGCGCCTCGACGACATCGCCCATCTCGCCGCCGAAGACGGCATGGTGCTCGTGTTCTGACATGCACGCACCCGTTCACTTGAAGATCGGTTCCCGTCAGGTCTTCGCCATCGCAGGCCCGGCGATGGTCGCCAACCTCACCACGCCACTGATCGGCGTGGTCTCGACCACCGCGATCGGACGGCTGGACGACGCCGCGCTGCTCGGCGGCGTCGCCATCGCGTCCGTCATCTTCGATTGCCTGTTCTGGCTGTTCGGTTTCCTGCGCATGAGCACGCTCGCCTTCACGGCGCAGGCGCTCGGCGCCGGCGAGACGCGCGAGCTGACCGCGATCCTGGTGCGCGGCTTCATCGTCGCCGGCTTGATCGGCGTAGCACTGATCGCGCTGCAACTGCCGCTCGCCACCGTGCTGTTCGACCTGATGGGCGGCAGCGAAGGCGTCACGCGCGCGGCGAAAACCTACTTCGTGATCCGGATCTGGTCGGCGCCGCTGGCGCTCGTCAATTATGTTATCCTGGGCTGGCTGGTCGGCCAGGCTCGCGCCAACCCGGCGCTCGCGCTCCAAATCGTCATCAATCTCGTCAACGCGGCGGCGACGATCCTGCTGGTGCTGGTCTACGACACCGGGATCGCAGGTGCTGCGATCGCAGCGCTGCTGTCTGAAGCGGCCGGATTCGGCCTCGGCATGATCGTCTGCCGCCGCTATGCGGACGGTGGGTTCGCGGTGCCGTACGCAGAGCTGTTCGACCGGGCCAAGCTGATGCGGCTGCTGGCCGTGAATTCCGACATCCTGATCCGTACCGCGGCGCTGATCGCCGTGTTCTTGTTCTTCACCGCCAAGGGCGCGCGGGCCGGCGACGTCACGCTGGCCGCGAATTCCGTGCTCAACAATTTTCTGCTGGTCAGCGCCTTCTTTCTCGATGGTCTAGCGAACGCAGCCCAGCAGCTTTGCGGCCGTACGCTCGGCGCACGCGACGCCAGGGGATTTGCTGATTCGACCCGGCTGGTGCTGCTATGGGGGCTCGGCTTCGCGCTGGTCGTGTCCGCGCTATTCGCGGTATTCGGGCCGAACTTAATCGATTTCATGACGGCGAGCGAAAGCGTCCGTCGCGGCGCGCGGGAATTCCTGCCGTTCGTCGTGCTCGCGCCGATTCCCGGCGTGTTCGCCTTCGGCTTCGACGGCATCTATATCGGCGCGACCTGGGCGCGTGAGATGCGCAATCTGATGCTGGCCTCGCTCGCGATCTTCCTCGCCACATGTTGGGCGCTGCAATCGTTCGGCAATGCCGGGCTGTGGAGCGCGCTGATCGCCTCCTACGTCTCGCGCGGCGGCTTGCAGGCCGCGCGCTATCCGGCGCTGTACAGGAAGACGTTTTCGAGGTCGTAGCTCTCGTGTCCCGGACACGCTGCAGGGTGAAACGCTGCTGCGCGGAGCCGGGACCCAGAATGCCGCGAGCGTGGGCCCCGGTTCAGCAGTGCATCACTAACGTGCTGCGCTGCGCTCGGGGCACGAGACCGCCTACATCCCCGGCCAGTCTTCCGCCGTCAGCGTGGCGGCGTCGGAGCCGACGATCTCGGAGAGAGAATCCCGCCCCGTCCGCAATAGGGTCGAGGCGAGGTCACGCTTGATCTCGTCGACGATGCCGAGGCCCTTGTAGACCAGCGACGAATAGAGCTGGATCAGGCTCGCGCCGGCGCGGATCTTCGTCAGCGCGGCGCCGCCCGAGTCCACCCCCCCGACACCGATCAGGGGGAATGCGCCCTCGACGCGCACATAGGTCTCCGCGACCATCCGCGTCGACAGCCGGAACAGCGGCCGGCCGGACAGGCCGCCCTGCTCCTTGGCGCGCATCTCCTCGCGCAGCGTACTCGGCCGCGCGATCGTGGTGTTCGATACGATCATGCCATCGACCCGGCGCGAGCGCGCGACCTGCACGACGTCGTCGAGCTGGGCGAGGCTCAAATCCGGCGCGATCTTGAGCAGCACCGGCGTGTCGCCGGCGCTCTCGCGCACCCGCTGGCGCGCGTCGATCACCCTGGCGAGGAGATCGTCGAGCAGCGCGCCTTCCTGCAGATTGCGCAGGCCCGGCGTGTTCGGCGAGGAGACGTTGACGGTGAAATAGCTCGCGACCGGCGCAAAGGTCTCGATCAGCTTGACGTAATCATTGACCCGATCGGGCGAATCCTTGTTGGCGCCGACATTGACGCCGACGATGCCGCCGTGCTGCGCGCGCGCCGCAAGCCGGCGCAGGGCTGTCTCCGCACCGTCATTGTTGAAGCCCATGCGGTTGATCACGGCCTCGTCGCGCTCCAGACGAAACAGCCGCGGTCGCTGATTGCCGCTTTGCGGCTTCGGCGTCACCGAGCCGATCTCGACGAAGCCGAAGCCGAGCCGCAGCAGCGCATCCGGCACTTCGGCGCTCTTGTCGAAGCCCGCGGCCATGCCGATCGGATTGGGGAAGTTGAGCCCGAACGCACGCACCGCAAGCTTGGGATCGTCAGCGTGCGGCTTGCCCGGCGGCAGGAAGCGCAGGCCCTGGATCGCGAGGCGATGCGCATCCTCCGGATCGAGCCAACGCAGCACCGGCAGCGAGAGAGCGTCGAAAGCGCGGATCACGGGGCAAGCTCCGGAACATCGTGGCCGCCGTCGGAGCGCGTGTTGAGGTTCATCACAGCCATCACCGCGCCGAGATCGAGCTCGCCATAGAGATGCGGAAACAGCTCCTCATTGCGCGAGCGCTCCCAGCGCAACGCGCTGCCGAGCGCATCGCCGTCGACCTCGACCAGGAACAGCGCGCGCTGCCCGACATAATGCTTCTGCAGGGTCTCGGGAACCTGGGCGGCGGTCGAGAAATGGATGAATCCGTCGCGCGAATCGTCCGCGCTGCCGCGATAAACGCCCTGCCGTTCCGCCTCGCGCCAGGCCGAGGCCGGACAGATTTTGTAGATCTTGACCACCGCTTACGCAGCCCTGTTTGCCCGGGGAGACAGCTCTTTGAGTCTCCTGGGGATTTTCGTCTCTCGTGGGTCGTTAAATCCCGGGCGGGACCGTAAAGGCCACCCCTGCCGAACTCAAGACTTAGACGCCGCCTCTTGCACCGAAAACGGAAAACCGATTGATTTGAGGATAGTTTTCCTGAGTTGCGACGGGCTGGACCTTCCATGGTCAGGCAGGCCAAAGCGCAGAGGATGCTCACCCACGACCAGATCTGGGGCGCGCTGGATCGGCTGGCGGCGCGTGCCGGCCTGTCGCCGTCCGGCCTCGCCAAGCGCGCCGGGCTCGATCCCACCACCTTCAACAAGTCCAAGCGCGTTACCTCCGACGGCCGCGAGCGCTGGCCCTCGACCGAATCGATCGCGAAAGCGCTGGCGGCGGCAGATTCGTCGATCGACATTTTTGCCAGGCTGGTCGGCGACGAGGCAGGCGGCGGCCGTTCGGTGCCGCTGCTCGGCTTCGCACTGGCGGGCGCGAGCGGCGCCTTCGACGAGTCCGGCTTTCCCGTCGGCAAGGGCTGGACCGAATTTGCCCTTCCCGCCTTCGAGGGCAACCATAGCTTCGCGCTGCAGATGTCCGGCGAAGCGCTTGCGCCCGCCTATCGCGACGGCGACATCATCCTGGTCGCGCCCGGCGCGCCGATCCACAAAGGCGATCGCGTGGTGGTGAAGACCAACGCGGGCGAGCTGACGGTGGCGACGCTGAAGCGCCGCACCGCAAAGGCTCTGGATTTGCAGCCGCTCGATGCGACGCAGGCCGAACGCAGGATGGCGGCGAGCGAGGTGGTGTGGATCGCGCGGATCGTGTGGGCAAGCCAGTGAGGCCTCGGTGTCGTCCTGGCGAAAGCCAGGACCCATTACCTCGGGAGAAGTTGTGGCACCAATTGGCCACTCCGAGTCTCCGTAACCACATCCGGCGGTGGCTATGGGTCCTGGCTTTCGCCAGGACGAATCGGGGAGATAGGTCGCGCCTACAACTCAGTTCCGTAGCCCTCACGCACTCCGCGCCAGCGCGCCGTCGATCATGTTGACCGCGTTCTGCACGCCATACACCGCGACAAAGGAGCCGAAGCGCGGGCCCTTTTCCTGGCCGAGCAGCACCTGGTAGAGCATGTTGAACCAGTCGAGCGTCACGCCCGGACGGCCGTCCTTGCCCTTCTTGACCTGGTCGAGGAACGGCTCGCGGCGGCCGATCTCGTAGACGACGTTCTGGATGTCCTCGGCCGAGGCGTCCTGCGGAAGCTGCGATAATGCATCCCGCAAATCCTGCAGCGCCGCGCGCTCGGTCTCGGTCGGTTCGCGGAACGTCTTCGTCGGCGCGACGAAGTCGCGATAATAGTTGATGGCATAGCCGACCATCGCGTCGAGCTTGGGATGCGTCTGCGGGCTCACACCGGGTCGGTAGCGACCAATGAAACCCCACAGTGTCTCGGCATTCTCCGCATTCGACGACGACACCAGCGTCAGCAGGAGCTGGAACGTGACGGGCATGTCGAACTTCGGCGGATGGCCATTGTGGACATGCCAGACCGGATTGCCGAGCTGCTGCCTGGCGTCCTGCTTCGCAAAGCCGTCGATGAACTGCTGGTAGTCGTCGACATTGCGCGGGATGACGTCGAAATACAGCCGCTTGGCCGCCTTCGGCTCGCGATACATGAACAGCGACAGCGATTCCGGCGAGGCGTAGCGCAGCCATTCGTCGATGGTCAGCCCATTGCCCTTCGACTTCGAGATCTTCTGGCCCTTGTCATCGAGGAAGAGCTCGTAGTTGAAGCCCTCCGGCGGCGTGGCGCCGAGCGCCCTGGCGATCGCGCCGGAGAGTTTGACCGAGTCGATCAGGTCCTTGCCGGCCATCTCGTAATCGACGCCGAGCGCGACCCAGCGCATCGCCCAATCGGCCTTCCATTGGCACTTGACGTTGCCGCCGGTGACCGGCGTCTCGACTTCCTGGTTGGTATCGGGATCGAGGTAGGTCACCGTGCCGGCCGCAACGTCGCGGCGGATCATCGGCACCTGCAGCACGACACCCGTGGTCTTGCTGATGGGGAGGAACGGCGAATAGGTCGCGCGGCGGTCGGGACCGAGCGTCGGCAGGATGATCGCCATCACCTTGTCGTAGGCCGCGAGCATTTTGAGCAGCGTCGCGTCGAAACGGCCGGACGTGTAATAGTCGGTCGAGCTCGCGAATTCGTAGTCGAAGCCGAAATGATCGAGGAAGGCGCGCAGCCGCGCATTGTTGTGGTGCCCGAACGACGGGTATTCGTTGGAGAACGGATCCGGCACCCGCGTCAGCGGCTTGCCGAGATGCGCGGCCAGCATCTCCTTGTTGGGGACGTTGTCGGGCACTTTCCGAAACCCGTCCATGTCGTCGGAGAACGCGAGCAGGCGGGTCTTGATCTTGTTCTCGGTCAGCACATGAAAAGCGTGCCGCACCATCGAGGTGCGCGCGACCTCGCCGAAGGTGCCGATATGCGGCAGGCCTGATGGCCCGTAGCCGGTCTCGAACAGCACCTCGTCCTTCGGGCTTTTCTTCAGCCGCGCGACAATGGCCTTCGCCTGCTCGAACGGCCAGGCGTTGGATTGTTCGGCGAGCGCACGCAGATCGCTCGGATTCGCGGCAAGATCGATAACAGACATCTAAGGGGCCTCCGGGCCGCGGAAAATAGCGATTTCCGGGCAGAATGCAATTTTGTGAGACCCTCATCCTGAGAGCTTGTGACGCTTTTGCTCGTTCGGAGCGCCTCCGCAGCGCATAAATGATAACTCATTGACGAACTCAGAGCCGCCATTTACCGCGATAAACAGCCCCACTCCGGCGGCAGCTAGAGGTCGGTGCCGTGCTTGGATTAACGAGCGCTCCATAGGAGCGGGTCTCGAAGGATGCCCGTGAAGGGCGGGCCGCGCTCCCCACCATGAGGGTCTTCTTGCGCCTCACGTCCCGCGCGGCTTGACCCGCCGGGTCGGCAGCGCATTCGCCGGATCTTCCGGCCAGGGATGGCGCGGGTAGCGGCCGCGCAAATCGGACCGCACGGCACTGTAGCTGCCGCGCCAGAAACCGGGGAGATCGCGCGTCACCTGCACCGGGCGCTGCGCCGGCGACAGCAGTTCCAGCACCAGCGGCACCTTGCCGGCGGCGATCGAGGGATGGGTGTTGAGGCCGAACAATTCCTGCAGCCGCACCGCGATGGTCGGCCCCTGCTCGGCTTCATAGTCGATCGCGAGCACGCTGCCGGTCGGGGCCTCGAAATGCGTCGGCGCCTCGCGGTCGAGCCGCGCGCGCATCTCCCACGGCAACAAAGCCATCAACGCGTCGGAGAGATCGCCGGCGGAAATATCCTTCAGCGCGATCATGTCGTAGAGCGCCGGCACCAGCCAATCGTCGCGCCGCGCGATCAATCCGTCGTCCGAGAGATCGGGCCAGCTGTCGCCTTCGGCCCTGCGCAAAAACATCACGCGATCGCGCCATTGTTTGGCTACCTTCGACCAGGGCAGCCGGTCGAGTCCGGCGGCGATCAACCCGTCGGCGAAGATGCGCGCAGTGTCCCCCGAGGGCGACACGGCGAGCGTCGCCTCGGAGAGCGTGATCGCGTGCAGCGCGCGCTTGCGCCGCGCCCGCAGCGCCATCGCGCCGCGATCGAACGAGATCTCCTCGACGGATTCGATATGCTCGGCGAAATGCCGCTCGATCTCGTCCTGCGAGATTTGCGCCGCGAGCAGAATGCGCCCGCTCGCCGCCGTGCCGGTCATCTCGCCGACCGCGATATAAGGCGTGCGCGCGAGCGACGAGGTCTGATCCACCGCAGCACCCCGGCCGTTGGCGAGCACGAAGCTGCCATTGCCGCGGTTGCGCGCGACGCGATCCGGGAAGGCGTAGGCGAGCATCAGGCCGGTCGAGAGGTCACCTTCTGCGGTCGCCGCCTTCTCTGACGCCGCCACCTGCGAAGCCCAGCGCCGGGCGAGGTCGCGCGCGCTTGCGGCACGCGGGGAACGGTCGCGGCGGAACTGATCGCGCCGGTGCTCGAGATCGACGCTGTCGCCGCCGAGCCCGCGCTCGGTGATGATGGCCGCGATCTCGGCGGCGGCCTCGCCTTCGCCGGCACGGTGCGAATCCACGATCATGCGCGCGAGCCGCGGCGGCAGCGCCAGCGCGCGCAGGCTCTTGCCCTCCGCGGTGATGCGGCCATCGCCATCGAGCGCGTTGAGCTCGGAGAGCAGGCTTTTTGCTTCCTTCCAGGCCGGCTGCGGCGGCGGGTCGAGAAACGACAGCGCGGCAGGATCGGCGACGCCCCATTGCGCGAGATCGAGCACCAGCGAGGACAGATCGGCGCTGAGGATCTCGGGCTGGGTGTAGGGCGCTAGCGAGGCTGTCTGAGGTTCGTCCCAGAGCCGGTAGCAGACACCGGGCTCGGTGCGGCCGGCGCGGCCGCGGCGCTGGTCCGCCGCCGCGCGGGAGACGCGCACGGTCTCGAGCCGGGTCAAGCCGATGTCGGGCTCGTAGCGCGGCACGCGGGCGAGACCGGAATCGACCACGATGCGCACGCCCTCGATGGTGAGCGAGGTCTCCGCGATCGAGGTCGCCAGCACCACCTTGCGCGTGCCCTTGGGCGCCGGCGAGATGGCACGATCCTGCACGGCGGCGTCGAGCGCGCCAAACAGCGGCACGATTTCAATGCTGGAATCGTGTATGCGTTCGGCGAGGAAATTCTGGGTGCGGCGGATTTCGGCGGCGCCCGGCAGGAACGCCAGCACCGAGCCGGCATCGGCCCGCAGCGCCGAGGCGATCGCATCCGCCATCTGCCGCTCGATCGGCGCGTCAGCCTTGCGGCCGAGATAGCGCGTCTCGACCGGAAAGGCGCGGCCCTCGCTTTCGACGACGGGCGCTTCGCCCAGCAATTTTGCCACGCGGGCGCCATCGAGCGTTGCCGACATCACGAGGATGCGCAAATCCTCGCGCAAGCCCAGCTGCGCGTCGCGCGCCAGCGCCAGGCCCATGTCGGCATCGAGCGAGCGCTCGTGGAATTCGTCGAACAGCACGGCGGCGATGCCCGACAGTTCGGGATCGTCGAGAATCTGGCGGGTGAAGATGCCCTCCGTCACCACCTCGATGCGGGTCGCGCGCGAGATCTTCGAGCCGAAGCGGACGCGATAGCCGACAGTCTCGCCGGCGCGTTCGCCGAGTGATTTGGCCATGCGGTCGGCGCTGGCGCGCGCCGCGATGCGCCGCGGCTCCAGCACGATGATCTTCTTGCCTTTGGCCCAGGGGGCATCGAGCAGCGCCAGTGGCACGCGCGTGGTCTTGCCGGCGCCAGGAGGGGCCACCAGCACGGCGGCATGATGCGCCTCCAGCGTGCGCGAGAGGTCGTCGAGCACGGCATCGATCGGGAGGGGCGTGTCGAAACTGAGGGGCAAGGCCTGTCCATTCGTCACGCCCGAGCAAAAAGCGCGAAGCGCGTCTTCGCACGGAAGTCGCCGGGCATCCACGTCGTCACACTAGAAAACAGACGTGGATGGCCGGGACAAGCCCGGCCATGACGGAATCGTTGCGAGGTCGGATCGCTAGCCCTGCACCGGCGGCCGTCCAACACTCTCATAGACGAAGCCGGCCGCAGCCATCTCCTCGGGGCGGTAGATGTTGCGCAAGTCGACAATGACGGGCTGTGCCATGGTTGCCTTCAGCCGGTCGAGGTCGAGCGCACGGAACTGCACCCATTCGGTGACGATCACGATCGCATCGGCGCCTTCCGCGCAGGAATAGGCGTCTTCGCAATAAGTGATGCTGGGCAGCTCAGTCTTCGCCTGCTCCATGCCGACGGGATCGAAGGCCTTCACCTTCGCGCCCATGTCGATCAGGCCGGTCACCAGCGGGATCGACGGCGCGTCGCGCATGTCGTCGGTGTCGGGCTTGAAGGTGAGCCCGAGCACGGCGATGGTCTTGCCGCGCAGCGAACCGCCGAGCGCCTGGCTCACTTTTCGCGCCATCGCCCGCTTGCGGTTCTCGTTGACCGCGAGCACGGATTCGACGATGCGCAAGCTCACGTCGTAGTCCTGCGCGATCTTGATCAGCGCCTTGGTGTCCTTTGGGAAGCAGGAGCCGCCGAAGCCCGGACCGGCGTGCAGGAACTTGGTGCCGATGCGGTTGTCCAGGCCAATGCCGCGCGCGACCTCCTGCACGTTGGCGCCGACCTTTTCGGAGAGGTCCGCGATCTCGTTGATGAAGGTGATCTTGGTCGCGAGGAAGGCGTTGGCGGCGTATTTGATCATCTCGGCGGTGCGGCGTTCCGTGAACATCAGCGGCGCCTGGTTCAGCGACAGCGGACGATAGATATCGCTCATCACCTTGCGGCCGCGCTCGTCGGAGGTGCCGACGACGATGCGGTCGGGGAATTTGAAGTCGCGGATCGCCGCGCCCTCGCGCAGGAATTCGGGATTCGAGGCGACGACGACGTCGGCTTTTGGATTGGTCTCGCCGATGATGCGCTCGACCTCGTCGCCGGTGCCGACCGGAACGGTCGACTTGGTCACGACGACGGTGAAGCCGGACAGCGACTGCGCGATCTCTTTCGCAGCGGCATAGACGTAGGACAGATCAGCATGGCCGTCGCCGCGGCGCGACGGCGTGCCGACCGCGATGAAGACAGCATCGGCATCCGCAACCGGCTTGGACAAATCGGTGGTGAACTCCAGCCGCTTGGCCTTGACGTTGGTCGCCACCAGCTCGTCGAGCCCAGGCTCGTAGATCGGGATCTCGCCGCGATGAAGGGCCGCGATCTTCTTCTCGTCCTTGTCGACGCAGATGACGTCGTGGCCGAAATCCGCAAAGCAGGCTCCGGACACCAGTCCCACATAGCCCGTGCCGATCATAGCAATGCGCATGAAAAACCCTGTTTGGCTTGGTTAACAAAACCCCAATTCCACGGCGGTTTAGCATTTTCCCGGGGTGAGGGAACAGCCCGCGTGCAAAAAACGGCACAGCAATTGTACCAGTAAAGAAATCGTAAGCCGCAAGGCGGCAAACTGCTCCGCGTTCACACAGATGCTGGCGGAACACGCCTCGAAAAGAGACACCATGGCACCATCAGGCACAATCGCCGCGAGCGGGGGACTCAAGGCCCCGGCTGCTGCGCGCGTCGATTGGGTCGATTACGCCAAGGGCATCTGCATCGTCATGGTCGTGATGATGCATTCGGTGCTGGGGGTCGAGCTTGCCGCCGGCGAGACCGGTTTCATGCATGTTTTGGTGGCCTTCGCGAAGCCATTCCGGATGCCGGATTTCTTCCTGATTTCGGGTCTGTTCCTGTCACTGGTGATCGACCGGGACTGGCGAACCTATCTCGACCGCAAGATGGTGCATTTCGCCTATTTCTATGTCGTCTGGGTGACAATCCAGTTCGGCTTCAAGGCCCCGCATTCGCAGCGGAAACGAGCTGGCGCGACGCCGGATTGCTATATCTGGAATCCTTCGTCGAGCCGTTCGGCACGCTATGGTTCATCTACCTCCTGCCGATCTTCTTCGTCGTCACAAAACTGACACGGCGCATGCCGCAGCCCGCGATATGGCTCGTCGCGGCCGCGCTGGAGACGGCGCGCATTTCGACCGGCTGGACCGCGATCGACGAGTTCTGCGCGCGCTTCATCTATTTCTATTCGGGCTATCTGTTCGCGCCCTACGTGTTCGCGCTGTCGGACCGCGCGCGCAATCATCCCGCATGGGCGCTGACAGCGCTCGCGACATGGGTGCTGGTCAATGCCGGCCTCGTTGCGCTCGGCGCCAGCGAATGGAAAATCGTATCGCTCGTGCTCGGCTTCGCCGGCGCCTGCGCCATCATCACGATGGGCACGCTGCTCGCGCGCGTGCAATGGCTGAATGTCTTCCGCTTCTGCGGCGAGCATTCGATCGTGATCTATCTCGCCTTCTTCCTGCCGATGGCGGCGACACGGACGCTGCTCTTGCGCACGGGCATCATTCCCGACATCGGTGCGGTGTCGCTGATCGTGACCATCGCCGGCGTGATCGGCTCGCTCGCAATCTGGCAGATCGCACTGCGCCTTGGCGGCAACTTCCTGTTCGAGCGGCCCGATGCGTTCTGGATCGCGCCGAAGAAGACAAGCGCGGTGTTGCAGGCGGCGGAGTGATACTCTGCTGTCATCCCCGCGAAGGCGGGGATCCAGTATTCCAGAGGGCAGCAGTCGTATACGGAGAAGCCGCAGCGTACTGGATTCCCCGCCGTCGCGGGGAATGACAGCGGGGGATGCGGGAAATGACAGTGGGGATAGCGGCATCCGCAAGCCAAAAATCCACCTCCCAAGGCTGTCAAATCCCGCAAAAATTCATACATTGCGGCCATGCCCAAGAGCTCCCCAAAGACCACCGCCCAAGCTGACACCAAGGCTGCCGCGCCCAAGGCCGCCGAAACCAAGCCCGCTGCTGCGACAGCTGCTGCCAAGCCCGTTGCCGCGAAGGCGGCCGGCAAGGGCGATCATGTCTTCCTGGTCGACGGTTCCGGCTACATCTTCCGCGCCTACCATGCGCTGCCGCCGATGAACCGCAAGTCCGACGGCTTGCAGGTCAATGCCGTGCTCGGCTTCTGCAACATGCTGTGGAAGCTGTTGCGCGAGATGCCCGAGGACAACCGGCCGACCCATCTGGCGATCATTTTCGACAAGTCGGAAATCACCTTCCGCAACAAGATCTATCCTGAGTACAAGGCACACCGGCAGCCGGCCCCGGACGATCTGATCCCGCAATTTTCGCTGATCCGCGAGGCGGTGCGCGCCTTCGACCTGCCTTGCCTGGAACAGGTGGGCTTCGAGGCCGACGATTTGATTGCGACCTATGTACGGCAAGCCTGCGAGCGCGGCGCAAGCGCGACAATCGTGTCCTCCGACAAGGACCTGATGCAGCTCGTCACCGACTGCGTCACCATGTACGACACCATGAAGGACCGCCGCATTGGCATCCCCGAGGTGATCGAGAAGTTTGGCGTGCCGCCGGAGAAGGTGGTGGAAGTGCAGGCGCTGGCCGGCGATTCCACCGACAACGTTCCTGGCGTGCCCGGCATCGGCATCAAGACCGCGGCGCAGCTGATCGTCGAATATGGCGATCTCGAGCAATTGCTGTTCCGCGCCACCGAAATCAAGCAGCCGAAGCGGCGCGAGGCGCTGATCGAGAACGCCGAGAAGGCGCGCATCTCGCGGCAGCTCGTATTGCTCGACGACAAGGTCGACCTCGACGTCCCGTTGGACGATCTCGCCGTCCACGAGCCCGATGCGCGCAAGCTGATCGCGTTCCTGAAGGCGATGGAGTTTTCCACGCTGACGCGCCGCGTCGCCGAATTCTCGCAGATTGACCCGGCCAACGTCGATGCAGATCCCGGCTATTCCAGCGGCGCCAGCGTCTTCTCGCCGCTGCCGCCTTCGGACGTCGTGCCGGCCCCGGGACCCGGCGCGCCGGCGCAAGTTCCGGTGGGCCAGCGCAACCCTTCGGCGAGCAAGGAGGACAAGGCCGCGAGTCCGAAGGGCGCGCCGATTTCGCTCGCCGCCGCGCGGGAAGAGGCTTTGC
The DNA here is from genome assembly GCF_023073295.1 of Bradyrhizobium sp. 23. Lineage (NCBI taxonomy): Bacteria > Pseudomonadati > Pseudomonadota > Alphaproteobacteria > Hyphomicrobiales > Nitrobacteraceae > Bradyrhizobium > Bradyrhizobium sp. 23. The sequence goes on from NZ_JADPJF010000103.1 coordinate 297,669, forward strand.
GCAAGCTTCCGGTCGACCGCAGCAAGTACCAGGCCATCAAGACGCTCGCGGAATTGAACGCGTTCATCGCGCGCATTCACGATGCCGGCCATGTCGCGGTCGAGATCCGGGGAAACTCGATCGATCCGATGCAGGCCGACCTCTGCGGTATCGCGCTGGCGCTGGCGCCGAACGAGGCCTGCTACGTGCCGCTGGCGCACAAGCAGTCCGGCGGCGGCGCCGGCCTGTTCGACGCGGGCCTCGCGCCCGACCAGGTCAAGCACACTGATGCGATCGAAGCGTTGCGGCCGGTGCTGGAATCACCAGGCATTCTCAAGATCGGCTTCGAAGTCAAATTCACCGCGGTGATGCTGGCGCAGCACGGCATCACACTGCGCAACACCGATGATGCGCAGCTGATCTCCTACGTGCTCGATGCCGGCCGCGGCTCGCACGCGCTGGAGCAACTGTCCGAGCGCTGGTTCGGTCACGCGATGCTCAAAGACAACGAGCTGCTCGGCAGCGGCAAGGGCAAGATCACGTTCGACCAGGTGCCGATCGACAAGGCCGCGTCGCTGTCGGCGGAAGGCGCCGACGTGACCTTGCGCGTCTGGCGCGTGCTGAAGCCGCGCCTCATCGCCGAGCACATGACCACGGTCTACGAGACGCTGGAACGCCCGCTGGTCGCGGTGCTCGCACGCATGGAGCGGCGCGGCATCTCGATCGATCGTCAGGTGCTGTCGCGTCTCTCCGGCGACTTCGCCCAGACTGCGGCCCGTGTCGAAGCCGAGATCCAGCAGATCGCGGGCGAGCCGGTCAATGTCGGCAGCCCGAAGCAGATCGGCGACATCCTGTTCGGCAAGATGGGACTGTCGGGCGGCACCAAGACCAAGACCGGCGCGTGGTCGACCACCGCTCAGGTGCTCGACGAACTCGCCGAGCAGGGCCACGAGCTCCCGCGGAAGATCCTGGAGTGGCGCCAGGTCTCTAAGCTGAAATCGACCTACACCGACGCGCTGCCGACCTACGTCAATCCCCAGACCCACCGCGTCCACACGACCTACGCGCTGGCCGCGACCACGACGGGCCGACTGTCGTCGAACGAGCCGAATTTGCAGAACATTCCGGTGCGCACTGAGGACGGGCGCAAGATCCGGCGCGCCTTCATCGCAACGCCAGGGCACAAGCTGGTCTCCGCCGACTATTCACAGATCGAGCTGCGGCTGCTCGCCGAGATCGCCGACATTCCCGTGCTGCAGCAGGCGTTTCGCGACGGTCTGGACATTCACGCCATGACGGCATCGGAAATGTTCGGCGTGCCGATCAAGGGCATGCCGAGCGAAATCCGGCGCCGGGCCAAGGCGATCAATTTCGGCATCATCTACGGCATTTCGGCATTCGGCCTTGCCAACCAGCTCGGCATCGCGCGCGAAGAGGCCTCCGCCTACATCAAGAAATACTTCGAACGCTTCCCCGGCATCCGCGCCTACATGGACGAGACGCGCGACTTCTGCCGGAACCACGGCTACGTCACCACGCTGTTCGGACGGAAGATGTACTATCCCGACATCAAGGCTTCGAACGCCTCGGTGCGCGCCTTCAACGAGCGCGCCGCGATCAACGCCCGGCTCCAGGGCACCGCCGCCGACATCATCCGCCGCGCCATGACGCGGATGGAGGATGCCCTGGTCCTGAAGAAACTGTCTGCGCAGATGCTGCTGCAGGTGCATGACGAATTGATCTTCGAGGTACCGGACGCGGAGGTCGAGGCGACGCTCCCCGTCGTGCAGCACGTGATGCAGGACGCGCCGTTCCCGGCCGTGCTGCTCTCGGTGCCGCTGCATGTCGATGCACGCGCAGCGAACAATTGGGACGAGGCGCATTGATCGGACGGTACCGCCCCGGCGAAGGCACACGCACAAGCTGAATTGTCCTCCGAGCAATTGCGCGATGGCCCCACTGCGCCACGCATATTAGAACCGTGCCGTCTCCCGCACCGGTTCAGCCATGCCCCACGCCTCCGCCCTGCTCGGCTTCGCTCTCGTCTGCCTCGGCCTCGTGCTCACGCCCGGGCCGAACATGATCTACCTGATCTCGCGTTCGATCACGCAAGGGCCTGCGGCGGGCATCGTCTCGCTCGGCGGCGTGGCGCTCGGCTTCTTGTTCTACATGCTGTGCGCGGCATTCGGCATCACGGCGCTGCTGCTCGCCGTTCCCTTCGCCTATGACGCGCTGCGCTTTGCCGGCGCGGGTTATCTGTTGTGGCTGGCCTGGCAGGCAGTGAAGCCGGGCGGGCGCTCGCCGTTCCAGGTGAAGCAGCTTGCGATCGACAGCCCGCGCAAATTGTTCGCGATGGGGTTCGTCACCAATCTGCTCAACCCGAAGATCGCGATGCTTTACCTCGCGCTGCTGCCGCAGTTCATCGATCCCACCGCCGGCAGCGTGCTGGCGCAGTCAGTGGTGCTCGGCGCGATCCAGATCGCGATCAGTGTCAGCGTGAATGCGATGATCGCGCTCGCGGCCGGGTCGATCGCGCTGTTTCTCGCAAGCCGGCCAAGCTGGATGCTGGTCCAGCGTTGGCTGATGGGCACGGTGCTGGCCGGGCTTGCGGTGCGGATGGCGGTGGAAGCGCGGAAGGTGTGATTTTCCCCTCTCCCCGCTTGCGGGGAGAGGGAGAGAAAGATCAATCTAGCTTCGCCTCCATGCCCCGCTTCACCGCCGGGCGGGCCATCAGGGCCTCGTACCAGCGCTTGACGTTGGGAAAGTCGGCCAGGTCAACCTTGTGGCGAGGGTGACGCCAGGCCCAGCCCAGGATGGCAAAATCGGCGATCGAGAGCTCGCCGGCGACGAAATCGCTGGACTCCAGCCGGCGGTCGAGGACGCCGTAGAGCCGTCGCGTCTCGGCCATGTAGCGCTTGAGGCCGTAGGCGCGGTCCTGCTCGTTCTCGAGCGCGATGAAATGGTGCACCTGGCCCGGCATCGGCCCGAAACCGCCCATCTGCCACATCAACCATTCATAAACGGGAATGCGGCCCGAAAGCGATTTCGGCAGAAATTTGCCGGTCTTTTCGCCGAGATACAGCAGGATCGCACCCGACTCGAAGATGCTGACGGGCTTGCCGTCCGGGCCATCAGGATCGACGATCGCGGGGATCTTGTTGTTGGGTGAGAGCTTCAGGAACTCCGGCGCCATCTGTTCGCCCTTGCTGATATTCACCGGGATCCCCTTGTAGGGCAGCCCCATCTCCTCCAGCGCGACCGAGATCTTGCGGCCGTTCGGCGTGTTCCAGGTGTGCAGCTCGATGGTCATTTGTCGCGTGTCCTTGCCCAGCCTTCTTGCAGGTTTTCTTGCCCGAGATATCCGGCATCCACCTATCCCAGAACGTTGCACCCCCACAACCGGCCGCCCGGGATGGCCGATCCCTGTTGACGGGGGAAGCCCCCTCTGGAATGTCGAGGCCGTCGCGGATAAATTCCGCCACCTCCAAAAATGCTCCCGAGGGCCCGCCGTGTCTAAATCAGCCTCCCGCGCCCGCCTGTTCGAGATCATCCGCCGGCGCTCCTTCGGCCGCGGCGAGGTGACGCTCGCGTCGGGCCGCAAGAGCGACTTCTACTTCAACCTCAAGCCGACCATGCTCGACCCGGAGGGTGCGACCCTGCTCGCCGAGTTGACCTATGAGGCGCTGAAGGATGACCAGCTCGATTTCATCGGCGGGCTTGAGATGGGCGCGGTGCCGCTGGCCGGCGCGCTGGCGCAGATCTCCTGGATCAAGGGCCATCCCATCGCGGCCTTCTTCGTGCGCAAGAAGCCGAAGGAGCATGGCGCGAAGCTTGCGATCGAGGGGCTGCCCAGGGGCGAGACGCTGGAGGGCAAGCGCGTCGTGATCGTCGAGGATGTCACCACCACCGGCGGCTCGGCGATGAAGGCCGTGGAAGCGGTGCGCGAGACCGGCGCGGAAGTGGTGCTGGTGCTGACCATGGTCGACCGCGAGGAAGGCGCCGACGACACCTTTGGCGCGGCCGGGCTGCCGTTCCGCTCGCTGTACAAGGCGTCGGAGTTCTTGAAGGCTTGAGCGGCTAGACTTTTTCCGCCGTCGTGCCCGGGCTTGACCGGGCATCCACGTCTTTGCCGCACCAGAGATCCTGGATGGCCGGGACAAGCCCGGCCATGGACGAGGTCCACCCGTCCGGCGACACCGCTCCTCCCCCCTCAACCGCTCATTTACCATCCCGCCTTATGGTGAATCATGTGCTGAGACCTGATGGTCCCGGCCGGTTGGGTAGCGCCGGGTGGAGTAAGCGTTTGCGTACAGTCATGTCCCATGCGCGCCGGTGGCGTCGCGCGATGCTCGTAGCCGCCACATTGGCAGCACCGCTGGTTGCGGCTCCGGCCCCGGTTTCGGCCGAAGGCCTGTTCGACTTCTTCTTCGGCGGAATGCAGCAGCAGCAGCGGCCGCAGCGTGAGGTGCCGCAGCAGCCGAGCTCCTACGCCGATCCATTCACCGGCCAGCAGAACGGCGCAAGTCCGCCATACGTGCCGCCGACACGTTCGGCTGCGGCCGGCGGCTCGGGACCGGCGTTCTGCGTGCGCAGCTGCGACGGCAAATATTTTCCGCTGATGCGCGGTCTCACCTCGCCCGCGCAGATGTGTCAGGCGTTCTGTCCTGCAAGCGCCACCAAGATCTATTTCGGCTCCTCGATCGACGGCGCGGCGTCGCAGACCGGCGAGCGCTATGCCGATAGCGAGAACGCGTTCGCCTATCGCAAGGCGCTGCGCGCCGACTGCACCTGCAACGGCCGCGAGCCGGTCGGCCTTGCTCCGGTCGATCTGGCGCTGGACTCGTCGCTAAAGCCCGGCGACGTGATCGCCACCAGCGACGGTCTCGTCGCCTATACCGGCATCCGCGTCGGCAACGACCAGGCCGCGGACTTCACCCCGGTCGCCTCCTATCCCGGTCTCACCGCGCAGGTCCGCGCACGGCTCGGCGAGATGAAGGTGGCGCCGGTGCGCGCCGACACGGTGGCGGCGGATGCCCCTGCCGCGGAGATCGTGCGCGAGACGCTCCCCGACGTGACGGTGCCGAAAACGCAAAAGCCGGCGAAGCGGGCTGGGCTGGACTAGCTCAGGCTCGTCTGTAGCCAAGCCGTCATTGCGAGCGACTTGTCCGCCGAAGCTCGAAGAGCGAAGGCGGAAGCGAAGCAATCCAGTCTGGCTCCGTGGAGGCACTCTGGATTGCTTCGTCGCAAGAGGCTCCTCGCAATGACGGAGGATGGTGGGTCACCGTCCGATGATCACGCCGATCACGTTCGGCGCCGCCAGATATTTCTCCTCGATCGCCGCGCGCGCGGCGGCGCGGTTGTCTGCCGTGAGCAGGCCGCGCTTCTCGGCTAAAATCATCCAGCAAAAACCCCACCAGTCGGTGAGCATGCCTTGGTCGTCGACGAGATCATAACCCTGCTCGGCGGCGAAGATGCGCGCATGCGCTTCGTCAAGCGTGTCGAGGAACAGATGGTCCTGCGCCGAAAACAGATCGTCGCTGACGTCGTCGATGGTGTAGCCCCAGATCGACTGGCACACCGCGTTGAACTCGCGGTCGAACTGGTCGTCGTCGACCGCGTGGCGCCGCGCCGCCTGATGCAGCCGCGACAGCGAGCGCGCGAAATCGGCGATCCTGGTGAGGGCAAATTGATCGAAGGCAATGGTGGACATGTAGTCCTCGCGAAGTCTGGCAGACGCTAGATATGGTGTCGGCAACACGCCGAATCACAATGATATATCAAAGACTTGCTAAAGTGTTCTTAATTTGTTCTGATGTTAGGCGCGATTGTTGGAGAGCGTCGTCCTGGCGAAAGCCAGGACCCATTACCCCGGTCAGTGTTGCTTTTGCGGGTTGGGCCATGAGCACGAGCAGCTACTTCGTCTACATTCTCGCAAGCCGCCATCACGACACGATCTATATCGGAATCACCAACGACGTCCGCGCGCGGCTTGAGCTACATCGTTCGGGTCGCGGCTCGAAGTTCGTGCACAAGTATAAAATCTTCCGCCTCGTTCATGTCGAAGCCTACGCAACACTGCAGGAGGCGATCGCGCGCGAGAAGCAGCTCAAGTTCTGGAAGCGGGACTGGAAGATCAAGCTGATCGAGGAAGAAATCCCGATTGGAATGATCGGTCAGGCCTCATCTGACAGGCGGGTAATGGGTCCTGGCTTCCGCCAGGACGACACCTTCTTCGTTGCACCAGCCCCTGCTCAATTCGCCGCTGACATCAACTTATCCCCGCACGCGCTTGCGTAAAATTTGCCGCCGCATTGGCGCTTGATGGCGGCGCAGCGGGCGGCGGAGGATGCGTTTTGCGGAAGCGTGACGGCGCAGCTCAGGCCGTCGGCGCTGCGGCCGATCTTGCCGGCGGCGAAGGCGGCGCTGGACGCGGTGATGCAGACGACGAGGAAGGTGGCGGCGGCGATTTCGATCAGCCGTCGCGTCACAGGTCTCATCAGAGAGTTCATCGGGCGCCTCCTCCACACTGATGGCTGAATTGGCCGCCATTCTAGCACCAAATCCACGTTTCCCCGTATGCGTCCGGGTTCCCAAATCGGCCCGTTCCTTGCATAATTTTACGCCAAACGCAGTGCACGGTCGCACCAGCAATGGTTCCGTACAGAGGCAAGATGCGTAGGGTCAGTAGTGTTCTCGCGACCAGGAAGTGACGACTTTGCAAGATTCATCGTTCCAGCCCAATTTCTCCGCCCCCAACCAGCCCATCGACGAACTCGCTCTGGCTGAGATCAAGGGCGCGATCCTGGCGAAGCTGCGCCTTGCCATCGGCAAGGATGCGGGCATGGCCACCAAGCACGACTGGTACCAGGCCGCGGCGCTGGCGCTGCGCGATCGCATCGTGCATCGCTGGCTCACGGCCGAGAAGCACAGCTACGATGCGGGGCGCAAGCGGGTCTATTATCTCTCGCTCGAATTCCTGATCGGCCGCCTCTTCAGCGACGCGCTGAACAATATGGGGCTATTGAAGATCTTCGAGGTCGCGCTCGGCGATCTCGGCGTTTCCTTGCCTGAGCTGCGCAAATGCGAGCCGGACGCGGCGCTCGGCAATGGCGGCTTGGGCCGTCTCGCCGCCTGCTTCATGGAAAGCATGGCGACGCTGTCGATCCCTGCGATCGGCTACGGCATCCGTTATGATTACGGCCTGTTCCGTCAGATCATCAATCAGGGCTGGCAGCAGGAATATCCGGACGAATGGCTCGGCTTCGGCAACCCTTGGGAATTGCAGCGGCCCGAAGTGATCTATGACATTCGCTTCGGCGGCGGTGTCGAGCATGTCGAAGACAAGGGCCGCGATCGCGCGATCTGGCATCCGTCCGAGACCGTGCAGGCGATGGCCTATGACACGCCGATCGTCGGCTGGCGCGGCCAGCACGTCAACGCGCTGCGGCTGTGGTCGGCACGCTCGCCCGATCCGTTGAAGCTCGATGCCTTCAACACCGGCGACTATGTCAGCGCCAGCGCCGAGCAGTCGCGCGCGGAAGCGATCTGTAAATTCCTCTACCCGAACGACGAGAGCCCGGCGGGCCGCGAGCTGCGCCTGCGCCAGGAATATTTCTTCGTCTCGGCTTCGCTGCAGGACCTGATCAAGCGGCACCTTGCGTCGGACGGCCAGCTTCGCAGCCTGTCGAGCAAGGTCGCGGTGCAGCTCAACGACACCCATCCGAGCCTGGCCGTCACCGAGCTGATGCGGATCCTGATCGACGACCACAATTTCCGCTGGGACGAGGCCTGGAAGATCACGGTCGCCACGCTGTCCTACACCAACCACACGCTGCTGCCTGAGGCGCTGGAGACCTGGCCGGTCGAGCTGTTCGAACGGCTGTTGCCGCGGCATCTCGAGATCATCTACCGCATCAACGTGCAGCATCTCGCGCTCGCAGAGGCGCGCGCCCCCGGCGACATCGACTTCCGCGCCTCGGTGTCGCTGATCGACGAGCGGAGCGGCCGGCGCGTGCGCATGGGCCAGCTCGCCTTCGTCGGCTCCCACCGCATCAACGGCGTCTCGGCGATGCATTCGGACCTGATGCGGGAGACCGTGTTCCACGACCTCAACCATCTCTACCCCGGCCGCATCACCAACAAGACCAACGGCATCACCTTCCGCCGCTGGCTGATGCTGGCGAACCCGAAACTGACCGATCTGTTGCGCGAGACCTGTGGCGACGCCGTGCTCGATGATCCGACGCAGCTCAGCCTGATCGAGGCCCGCGCCAGCGACGTCGAATTCCAGAAGAGGTTCCGCGCAGTCAAGCTTCACAACAAGACGGCGCTGGCGCGCCTGATCGGCGAGCGCCTCGGCATCAAGGTCGACCCGAACGCGCTGTTCGACGTGCAGATCAAGCGCATCCACGAATACAAGCGCCAGCTTCTCAATGTCATCGAGACGGTCGCGCTGTACCAGGCGATCAAGGACGACCCCAACGGCAACTGGGTGCCGCGGGTGAAGATCTTTGCGGGCAAGGCGGCGGCGAGCTACCGCTACGCCAAGCTGATCATCAAGCTGATCAACGACGTTGCGGAAGTCGTCAACAACGACCCCGCGATCGGCGGCAAGCTCAAGGTCGTCTTCCTGCCCGACTACAATGTCAGCCTCGCCGAGGTGATCATTCCCGCGGCCGACCTCTCCGAGCAGATCTCGACGGCCGGCATGGAAGCCTCCGGCACCGGCAACATGAAGCTGTCGCTCAATGGCGCCCTCACGATCGGCACGCTCGACGGCGCCAACATCGAGATCCGCGACCATGTCGGCGCGGAGAACATCGCGATCTTCGGCATGGAAGCCGGCGATGTCATGATCCGGCGCAAGCAGGGGCTGGACGCCTCCGACGTGATCCGCAATTCGCCGAAGCTCCAGCGCGCCATCAATGCGATCGGCGCCGGCGAATTCTCGCCCGGCGATCCCGGCCGCTTCGAATCGATCGCGCATGCGCTGCGCTATCTCGACCATTACATGGTCAGCGCCGACTTCGATTCTTATTACGAGGCGCAGCGCAGCGTCGATGCGCGCTGGCAGGTGGCGCCGGCCTGGACCCGCGCCTCGATCCTCAACGTCGCGCGCATGGCGTGGTTCTCCTCCGACCGCACCATTCGCGAATACGCCGAGGAGATCTGGAACGTGCCGGTCAACCCCACCACGCCGCTGCTGCCGACCTTGCGCGACGTCGCGGGCTGAATTTCCGCGACGTGAAATCGGTTACTCACGAGGTAATTGCACAAGCCGGCGGCGGACGTGATATGACGTCCGTCATTGAACGCCGGATCGAATAATGCACGCCAAGCTCCCGCACCCTTTCGACGACGCCACCCGCGTCACCGCCGGTGACTCCAGCTGGCAGGGACACACCAGCGACGATTACTGGGCCTTTGTCGGCCCGTTCGGCGGCGCCACCGCCGCGACTATCCTGCGTGCGCTGATCGAGCATCCGGAACGTGCCGGCGACCCGCTGGCGCTCACCGTGAATTACTGCGCGCCGATCGCGAAGGGGCCGTTCGATCTGGACGTGCGGCTGGTGAAGGCTAATCGCTCCAGCCAGCACTGGAGCGTCGAACTGTCGCAAGGCGGCGGCGAGGTCGCAACGCTCGCCACCGCCGTGTTCGCCGAACGCCGGCCGTCCTGGGAGCACAGGGTGGCGCAATATCCCGATGCAAAGCCGTTCGAAGAGACGATGCCGTTCCCGAAGATCGCGGCGTCCTGGGCCAACCAGTACGAATTCCGCTTCGTCGAGGGCGAGATGCGGATCGGCCCGCTCAAGCCCGAGCTCGCCAGCACTTACTCAAAGCTCTGGATCAGTGATCGCGAACCGCGCAAGCTCGACATGCCGTCGCTGATGTCGATGTCGGACGCCTTCTTCGGCCGCATCTTCCACGCGCGACGCGAGCTGGTTCCGTTCGGCACGGTGTCGCTGACGACGTATTTCCACACTGACAGCGAAGAGCTCGCCGCCGAGGACATCACGCGCGTGCTGGCGACGGCCGATTCAAAGATCATGCACAAGAGCTACGCCGACCAGAACGCCGAGCTGTGGTCGCCGAACGGAAGACTGCTCGCGACCACGACGCAGATCGCCTATTTCAAGGCGTAGCTGCTTCCGCGAGTTCGCCATCAATCCAGACTGTTTCCGCGGAGGGATTCTGGATTGCTTCGCTGCGCTCGCAATGACGGTGGAGAGACATCTTGAAAAGCAAAAGGGCGGCCTCGCGGCCGCCCTTTCGAATTTCAAACGACGCAAGCTTACTCCGCCGCGAGCTTCACGTCCGGTGCAGCGGCGCGGACCTCGGCGTCGACCTGGGCTTCGAACTTGGCAAAGTTCTTCTGGAACATGCCGACCAGCGCGCGGGCGGTCTTGTCGAACTCGTCCTTGTCCTTCCAGGTGTTGACCGGGTTGAGGATCTCGCTCGGCACGCCCGGCAGCGCGGTCGGGACCGCGAAGCCGAAATATTTATCGGTGCGGAATTCGACGTTGCGAAGCGAGCCGTCGAGGGCCGCGGTCAGCAGCGCGCGCGTCACCTTGATCGGCATGCGCGAGCCGGTACCGTACTTGCCGCCGGTCCATCCCGTGTTGACCAGCCAGCAGTCGACATTGTGCTGGGCGATCAGGTCGCGCAGCATGTTGCCGTAGACGGAGGGGTCGAGCGGCAGGAAGGGCGAGCCGAAGCAGGTCGAGAATTCCGGCTGCGGCTCATTGCCGAGACCGCGCTCGGTGCCAGCGACCTTGGCGGTGTAGCCCGACAGGAAGTGATACATCGCCTGCGCCGGCGAGAGCTTGGCGATCGGCGGCAGCACGCCGAAGGCGTCGGCGGCGAGCATCACCACGTTCTTCGGCTGCGGTGCGCGGCCGGTGCGCGAGGCGTTCGGGATGAACTCGAGCGGATAGGCCGAGCGCGTATTCTCGGTCTTGGAGCCGTCGTCGAAATCGACCACGCGGGTGTCTTCGTCCAACACGCAGTTCTCGAGCACCGCGCCGAAGCGGGTCGAGGCGGCATAGATCTCGGGCTCGGCTTCCTGCGACAGCTTGATGCACTTGGCGTAGCAGCCGCCTTCGAAGTTGAAGACGCCGTTCGGGCCCCAGCCGTGCTCGTCATCGCCGATCAGCGTGCGGTTCGGATCGGCTGACAGCGTGGTCTTGCCGGTGCCGGACAGGCCGAAGAAGATCGCCGCATCGCCCTTGGCGCCGACATTGGCCGAGCAATGCATCGGCATCACGCCGCGCTCGGGCAGATAGTAGTTCAGCGTGGTGAAGACCGACTTCTTCATCTCGCCGGCATAGTAAGACCCGCCGATCAGCACGATCTTGCGGGCGAAATCGATCGCGACGACATTCTCCGACTTGCAGCCATGGCGCTTCGGATCGGCGCGGAAGCTCGGCATGTCGATGATGGTGAGCTCGGGCACGAACGCCGAGAGCTCGATCGCCTCGGGACGGATCAGCAGCGTGCGGATGAACAGCGAGTGCCAGGCGAGCTCGGTGAAGACGCGGGTCTTGATGCGATAAGCCGGATCGGCGCCGCCATAGAGGTCCTGTGCGAACAGCGACTTGCCTTCGGCGTGCTTGAGGAAGTCCTGGTAGAGCGTCTCGAACTGCTCTGCGGTGATCGACTGGTTGCCGGCCCACCACATCTTCTTGTCGGTGGTGGCGTCACGCACCGTGAATTTGTCCTTGGGGCTGCGGCCGGTGAACTCGCCGGTGTCGGCGCAGAGCGCGCCATCGGCCGACAGCACCGCCTCGCCCGCGGAGAGCGCGTATTGATAGAGTTGCGGCGCACCGAGGTTCCAGTGAACCTGCTTGAGATTCTTTAAGCCGAATTTGTCGGCGCCGAAGGCACCGTTGCGCACGCCCGTCTCTTGCACGAAAAATCCTCCTAGAACCCACTCAGCGCGATCATGCTTGGCGCCGCCGCGGTCACCGTGATTACAGGCCGTTCGGCCTCGGTTGGAACGACCTAATACTGATGAACGCTGGCGTTGCCAAGCTGATCCCTTAGGATTTGGTTTATTCAAGGACCGCGCCAAACGTCGCGCATGTCAGCTCTGAGCAGGCGCATCAAAAAATCGACAATGATCGCGCAACCAAATGTGCGTTTCGGCGTTTCCTGAGGTTATTGCAACGCACAATGCCCAAGACAGCTGAAGGACAATCGCAGCCCGCCCTATCGTACCGCGCCTTCGCCGATGAGCGCGAAGGGCCCCCACATCGCTGGATAGGCGTTGCGCGGAGACGAGGTGTCGTCAACGTAGGTTAACATCGCGCGGCGCAAGGCTTCGGCACGCCCGATTTGTGGTTCGTTTTTGAGCAGCTCGAAAGTCATCGTGGTCAGGCGGGTGGCAGCTTCCGAATCCACGGCCCAATGCGAGACCAGGAGCGCGCGCGCACCGGCGTAGAAGAACGAGCGCGCCAGTCCCGACAGGGCCTCGGCGCCGGGCTTGTCGCCCGCGATGGTGTTGCAGGCCGACAGTACAACCCAATCCGCATTGAGCTTGAGCTGAGCGACTTCACTCGCGGTGAGTAGACCGTCGTCGAGTTCAGTGGGCTGATCGGGAATGGAGAGCGCGAGCGAGGGCTCACCCAGTCCCTTGATGTCGCCGGCAACGAGGCCGTGGGTGGCAAAGTAGATGATGCCGTATTGAGCAAGCGCTGCACGCTTGAGCGTCGTCTCGCTGGCGTCGCGGCCGAGATGAATGTCGGCCTCGGAAGCCCCGACATCCCTGGCCACCGCGTTCAACTCATCGGCGGTGTCGGGCAGTTGCGGCAGCGCCTGCGCAAGCCGCGCGCGATCGACGCCGGCACCGCGCCAGAAATCACTATAGGCGATGGTCGCGATGCTGCGCGCGGCGACCTTGCCGTTCGCGGCGCGCCGCTCGGCGGGCCCTTCCAGTGCAGGATTGAACACGGGATCGCCGAAGCCGGTCATCGGCTTCACGCTTTGATCCCGACGCGCGAAGGCCCGCAGCGATTTCAGACTGCCCACCGACGGCAGCACCGAGACGGCCTGGCGCCGCAGCAGCCAGGCGGCGCCGCGATAGCCTTCGAGCGTGTCCGGGATCGCAGCCTGCGGCTTCTCCGTGACGAGCAGATGAAACGGCAATGCGGTCAGCGCAGCCGACGGCACCACCAGCAGGCTGTGCTTGTGCTTTGTCAACGCCTCGACCGGACCGAGCAGCGCGACATGGAGCTCGTTGGCGAGCGCCAGATCGAACAATCCGGATTTGCCGGAGGCGTCGCGCGCTTTGCCGACGTCGAGTCCCTTGCGGAATGCCGTCACCTTCTGCGTCAGCGCATCCGCGCCGAGTGGGATGGCCTTCCAGTCGACGCCCTCGCGCGTGATCGCGATGACACAGCTCTGCTTGTCGACGACGGAATAGAGCACCATCGCCTCGTCGGCCGACAGCAGCAGCCGGATGTCCTTTGCCGTCAACGGCAGCGGATTGGAGAGTGACGCGTAGTCGGGAAACTCGACCGCGAGCGTCTTCTGCAAGCCCGCACGCTCGTTGGCAATCATTGCAATCCGCGCGCGGCTGCGCTGTTCGGTTGCGAGATCGCGCTGCGCGGATTGCTTCGACACTGCGGCAACGATCGCCTTGTCGAGTGCCTCTGACTCAGCCGCGAGATCCTGATCCCGGCGCACCAGCTCGGCGAGCCGGTCGCTGCCGGCGGCAAGCCGAACCGCGAGCTTGTTCACGGCGGATGCGGCGGAGGATTGCGTGCCGCGCTGGATCGCGGCGAGGGCCTCGTCGAGCGCCTTGTCGCCGGACAGCAGATCTTGTTGGCGCGCGGCGAACAGGACCGGCAAGACGATGCGCAACTGGGCGCGATCGCCCCGAAGAGTCCTTTCCGCGAACGGCAATGCGTCCGCGGCGCGCCCGGCCACGTAGAGGAAATAAGCCAGATTGCCGGTCGAGGTCATGACCTCGGGATGATCGGGCCCGAGTGCATTTTCGCGGATGACCAGCGCGCGACGATAGAGCGGCTCGGCGTCACCGTAGCGCTGCTGGTGCTCGTAGAGGCCGGCGAGATTGTTCAGCGAGCGGGCGACGTCGGGATGATCCGGTCCCAGCACCTTATCCCGGATCGCGAGCGAGCGCTTGATCGGCGCTTCCGCGTCCGCATCGCGATTGAGATCGCGATAGACCTGGCCGAGATTGTTCAGGACGGTGGCCACCGCCGGATGCTCGGAGCCGCCAGCCTTCTGGTAGATCGCGAGCGCCCGCTGAAACAGCGGCTCGGCTTCGGCATAGTGCTGCTGCTTCACATAGAGCGTGGCGAGATTATTGAGTGACTGGCCGACATCGGGATGCTCGCGCGACAATCCCTTCTCGCGAACGGCGAGCGCGCGCTTGAACAGCGGCTCAGCCTCGGCGTAGCGGCTCTGCCGCTGGTAGAGCGCGGCGAGGTTGCTCAGTTCGGCTCCGATCAACGGGGTTTCGAGACCGAGCGACTTTTCCATCAGCATGATGGCGCGCTTGTAGAGCGGCTCCGCCAGATCGTCGTGGCCCTGACCGGCATGAACCTGGCCGAGGTTGTTCAGCGCGGCGGCGAGTTCGCGACCTGTGTCGCTCTTCTCCAGGTTCGCGAGCATACCTTGCGCCAAAGGCAGTGCTTCCGAATATCTGCCGGCGCTCATGAGGGTGTTGATCCGCGCGCTCTCCGCGGCGAGACCTTTCTGGGCGACGCTAGGCGTGACAAGCGATGCGGTGATCGCGAGCGTCAAACCCGCAACCAGCGTCCGTCTATTCCATTCTGTCATGACGCTCTCGCCGCCGCCTTCTGACCGGTAACGAACTTGGGTCGCGGCGATGGGCAGCAGCGTTCAATGTGTTGCGCTCTGGTTCATCCTGGTGCGCGCTTCGCCGGCGAGGCGAACCAGCATCTTGCGCAGCGCCGTGCCATCAGCCACCCGCTCCGGAAAATCCAGCCGCAAGACGGTCTGGCCGTCCTGCATGTCGAGGCCCTCCGGGTCGCAGCCGGTGCAGCGCCAGTCGCCCGCGGCAGCACCGAGCAGTTTTGTTGCATAGAGGCCCATGGCCTCGCGGTGGTCGGCATTCATGTGCTCCACCGCGCCCTCCTCCGCCGTCAGCAAGTCCTCGGCCCCCGTGAGGTCGGTCAGGAATTGCTCCGGCTTGAGGTCGACGATCCGGCCGAAGCCGGCGACCAGATGGGTTCCCGTAGGCCGGATCCGAAAGAAAGAGAAATCTTTAAAGGAAACAAAGGCTCCCGCTGAGGGATGAGCATTGAGATACCGTCGCCGGAGCAGATCCTTGTCGGCATCGGCCGGCTCGGCATGGCCGGACAGCATGATCCGGGCACCTTCCAGCGGATCGCCCGCCGCCCGCTCGTCCAGCATCAAGGACACCCGGCTGTCGGCCAGGATGTTCCTGGTGTGCACGGCCAATCCTGAGATCAGCAGGATCGGAGAGCCATCCGGATGGCTCGCCAGATTGACCAGGGAACAATAAGGATCGCCGCTGCCGGCCATCAATGTCGCCAAGGCCCCCTGCCGTGACCGCCGCAGCAGCGATTTGGCGAGCTTTCCGGGGTCGAAGTCGGGGGTCGGTTGCATCGGCTTTCTCGGGTCAGGTGGTTGCATGGAGGGCCTTTTTTCGGGTAAACCGGGGCCCGGTTATGGGTCGAGATGCGGCGAATCTGCCGTGTTTCGTGGAACTTGGTCACACTTCAGCCTAGCTTGCATTGCTCGGTGACAAGGTTCGAATGCCAACATCGGCACCCATGTATGCGGCGCATCAGTGGATTGCTCGCCGTTTTCAAGCCACGACCCAAACGGAAAGCAGAAAGCAGAGGCTCATGCCCACAATCGCTTTGGTCGACGACGACCGCAACATTCTCACATCCGTCTCGATCGCGCTGGAGGCCGAAGGCTATCGCATCATGACCTATACCGACGGCGCCTCAGCGCTCGACGGTTTCCGCACCACCCAGCCCGATCTTGCCATCCTCGACATCAAGATGCCGCGCATGGACGGCATGGAGACGTTGCGCCGGCTGCGGCAGAAATCCGACCTGCCGGTGATCTTCCTGACCTCGAAGGACGAAGAGATCGACGAGCTGTTCGGCCTCAAGATGGGCGCCGACGACTTCATCCGCAAACCGTTCTCGCAGCGCCTGCTGGTCGAGCGCGTCAAGGCGGTGCTGCGCCGTTCGGCGCCGAAGGACCCGACCGTCACGCCGAAGGAGAACGACGCCAAGGCGCTCGACCGCGGCCTGCTGCGCATGGATCCTGAACGGCACACCTGCACCTGGAAAAACGAGCCGGTGACGCTGACCGTCACCGAATTCCTGATCCTGCAGGCGCTCGCGACCCGGCCCGGCGTGGTGAAGAGCCGCAACGCGCTGATGGACGCCGCCTATGACGACCAGGTCTATGTCGACGACCGCACCATCGACAGCCACATCAAGCGGCTGCGCAAGAAGTTCAAGGTGGTCGACAACGAGTTCGAGATGATCGAGACGCTCTACGGCGTCGGCTACCGCTTCAAGGAAGCCTGAGGCGCACGCGCCTCCACGAAAGACCGAGAGCATCGCCGGTTCTGATTCCATCGGGACCGGGATGGCTCTAGGATGCGGGGACCTTCGCACGAGCTGTCCTAACGCGGGCGTGAGCATTGCTTGACCGAACGCAGCCTGACGAGAACCAGAACGCCGAGGACGTCACCGCCCACGGCGCTCCGGATCAATTGGCTGAGGACAAGCTGGCCGTGCGGGGCTGGCGTCCACTGAACTGGTTGAAGCGCGCCGGGCAGTTCTTCTTCGCGCTGTCCTTCTCGAGCCTGACCCGCCGCATCGTCTCGCTCAACCTCGCCGGCCTGGTCGCGCTGGTGGCGAGCATCCTCTATCTGTCGCAATTCCGCGCCGGCCTGATCGACGCGCGCGCGCAGAGCCTGCTGGTGCAGGCGGAGATCATCGCCGGCGCGATCGCGGCGTCCGCGACGGTGCAGACCAACGCCATCACCATCGACCCCGACCGGTTGCTCGACCTCAAGCCGGGCGAGACCTATGGCGGCTCGGACGAGTATTCCCCGCTGGATTTTCCGATCAATCCGGAGCGCGTGGCACCGGTGCTGCGCACGCTGATCTCGCCGACCAAGACGCGCGCCCGCATCTACGACCCGAACGGCAGCCTGCTGGTCGATAGCCGCAGCCTCGATACCGTGGTGCGCTTCCCCCTGCCGTCAGTGTCCGCCGAGAAGCCTGGCATGGTCGAACGCGGCATGGTCGCGGTCCGTACTTGGCTCAATCGCGGCGACCTGCCGCTCTATCGCGAGCTCGGCCCCGAGAACGGCAATGGCTATGCGGAGGTCGGCGACGCGCTCCAGGGCCAGAAGCGCTCGATGGTGCGGGTCAATGCGCGCGGCGAGGTGATCGTCTCTGTCGCGGTCCCCGTGCTGCGCTCGCGCGCCATCCATGGCGCGCTGATGCTGTCGACGCAGGGCGACGACATCGACCAGATGGTCACCGCCGAGCGCCTCGCCATCCTCAAAGTGGGCGGCGTCGCCGCCGCGGTCATGATCATGCTGTCGCTGCTGCTCGCCAGCACGATCGCAGGTCCGGTCCGCCGGCTCGCCGATAGCGCCGAGCTGATCCGCCGCCGGATCAGGACCCGCGTCGAAATTCCCGACTTCACCCGTCGTCGCGACGAGATCGGCCATCTCTCCGGTGCGCTGCGCGACATGACCAGTGCACTCTACAGCCGCATCGAAGCGATCGAGATGTTCGCCGCCGACGTCGCGCACGAATTGAAGAACCCGTTGACCTCGTTGCGCTCCGCGGTCGAGACGTTGCCGCTGGCGCGCAACGAGAACAGCCGCGCGCGCCTGCTCGAGGTGATCGAGCATGACGTCAAGCGGCTCGACCGGCTGATCTCGGACATCTCCGACGCCAGCCGTCTCGATGCAGAACTGCAGCGCCAGGATGCGATTCCGGTCGACCTGCGCCGCCTGCTGACGACGCTCGTCTCCGTCGCCAATGAAACCAAGCTCGGCCATGACGTCGCGGTCGAAATGCGTTTCGAGGGCCGCAGCCCGACCGACAATTTCGCCGTGACCGGCCACGATTCGCGACTCGGACAAGTGGTCTCCAACCTGCTCTCGAACGCACAGTCCTTCTCCGAGCCCGGCAACAAGGTGCGCCTCACCTGCCGCCGCGTACGCGGAGAGATCGAGATCGTGGTCGACGACGACGGCCCCGGAATCCGCGACGACGCGCTGGAGCGCATCTTCGAGCGCTTCTACACCGACCGCCCTCATCAGGGCTTTGGCCAGAACTCCGGCCTTGGCCTGTCGATCTCCAAGCAGATCGTCGACGCACATGGCGGACGCATCTGGGCGGAGAACCGCCTCGGCCCGGCGGACGAGGACGGCGCGCCCAGTGTTGTCGGCGCGCGTTTCGTGGTGAGGCTGCCGGCGCTATGAGCGACGGTGGGCCCAGCGTTCACGCCTCGGCGGTCAAGGTTGGAGATCTGGCGGTGCTGATCCGCGGGCCCTCGGGCTCCGGCAAGTCGCGCCTTGCCTTCGATTTGATCATGGCAGGACGCAGCGGCGTGCTCGAAACGGCCGTTCTGGTCGGTGATGACCGTGTCCATCTGGCGACAGTCGGCCGCGAAATTGAGGTCCGCCCCGCCCCGGTTCTGGCCGGCCTGATCGAGATCCGGGGGCTGGGAATCCGCCGCTGCGACTTTGTGGAGCATGCGACCGTCGGCCTCGTGGTCGATCTGGACGCCGCGGATGCGGAGCGGCTGCCGCCGGCCCAATCCCTGAAAACAGCCATTTTAGGTGTCGAAATACCACGAATCCCAGTCGGCCGCGACTATTTGCCCCTTCCTCTGGTTGTCGCGGCCTTGACCACTACCAAGAGTTCATCTCCCGTTAACCCTTCAGGCGATTGTTTGAAGGGAAATGGTAACCATATGAACCCCACACTCGCGACCGAATAGACCGGCGCAGCTCCCCTTATCCATCCGTCTAGATTCAGGGAGATACGCAACATCCCCTCTTGCGCGGGGGCTCTGGATGGTCAAAGTGGCGCGTTCGTGCGGTGCACCAAAAGCGCCCGCGAGGAGTTTTCCGATGATTGGTCTAGTACTTGTGACCCACGGGCGCCTTGCCGACGAATTCAAGGCAGCGCTTGAACATGTCATGGGCCCACAAAAGCAAATCGAAGCGATCACGATCGGCGCCGAAGATGATTCCGATCTCTGTCGAAGCGACATTATCGAGGCGGTTAACCGCGTCGATTCCGGCGACGGCGTCGCGATCCTCACCGACATGTTCGGCGGCACGCCGTCCAATTTGGCAATATCCTGCATGAGCCGGCCGAAGGTCGAAGTGCTCGCGGGCATCAACCTTCCCATGCTGGTGAAGCTCGCCAAGGTGCGCGAGGAGCGTCCGCTCCCCGACGCGATCGCGATGGCCCAGGAAGCCGGCCGCAAATACGTCACCATCGCCAGCCGCGTCCTCGCCGGCAAATGAGCGACGAGGCGCCGCAAGCCGGGACGGGCGTGCCCGCGGGCGCGATCTCCAAGGACCTCCTGATCATCAACAAGCGCGGCCTGCACGCGCGGGCCTCCGCCAAGTTCGTTCAGGCCGTCGAGCGTTTCAGCGCGCAGGTCTGGGTGACGCGCGGCGGCGAAACCGTCGGCGGCACCTCGATCATGGGCCTGATGATGCTCGCCGCCGGTCCCGGCACCACCATCACGGTCGCCGCGTCCGGCGATGATGCCGAGGCCGCGCTCGCGGCGATCACCGAACTCGTTGAAAGCAAATTCAACGAGGAAGGGATTTAGGCGGATTCGCTTCGATCAATTCCCCGGCGGCGCGATGTAGATGTTCCAGCTCATCGACGGACCGGCTTTGCCGTGAGTGAAACGGCGCGTCGTCATTACGATGCGCTCGGCCTTCGGCGCAACTTCGGACACCCATTTTTCGAACGCCGGCAGGCGACCATCGGCCGGGTCGAACACGCCGATGAAGCCGTATCGCTTGACGTCATCGGGCGAAATCAATCCGGACCCCCAGGCCTCGAGCGGCGTGAACGCGGCCGGATGATCCGGGCTGTAGAACACCATCGGCTGGATCGATTCCATGGTGCCGGCGACGACCGCCCAGTGCGAGGCGAAGCGCGCGTGCCAGGCCTGCGTCAGCTCGCGCGCGAGATCCGAGCGCGCGCCGTAAGTCGCCGTATTGCCGGCATTGGCCGCCATCTCGCGGGCGGCGATCCAGGGCGAGGCAATGAGCGTGGCAACGCTGAGCACGAGCCAGATCGCGACAATGTTGAACAGCGCAGCGCTCTGCACCCGCAACGCCGGGATCGCGACCAGCGCCAAGGGCACCAGGAAGAACAGCGAGATGCCCCAATCGGTCTTCATGTAGATGCTGAAGGCCAGCGCGCCGAGCGCGGGGCCGACCGCGACGATGATCTGGATGAGCCAGACGTTGCGCGCCTGCGAAAGGTTCACGCTGGAATTCGCGCCGCGCGCCCAGTCCCGCGTGACGATGCGCAAGGGCGCACGCAGGAGCAGCCTGAACCAAGGTGGCACCAGCGCCATCGCCAGCGCGGCCAGCGCCACCGGCAATGCCAGCAGCGCGACATTATGCAGGGCATAGCCGGTCACGAGCTGATGCACCTGGCCGCTGTCTTCGAGGCTGTAGGTATCGCCGGCATAGGTCAGCGGCACGAAATGCGCGTCCGCCAGCCACACGATGTGCGGGATCATCGCCACCACCATCGTCGCGATCGCAACCCACGGTGCCGGCGACGACAGGAATCTCATTCGCTCCGGATGGATCAGCGCGGCAAGCCCGATGGCGCCGATCATGGTCAGCACCCAGTATTTGGTCATCAGCGCCAGCGCGCCGGCAAGGCCGAGCAACACTCCGGACTGCCAGCTCCGCTTCTCGAACGCATTGAGATAAGCGAGCACGAGGAGCGGCAAGGTGACGAGCTGGAGCAGGTCGGGATTGTACTTGAAACCCTTGAAATTGAAGATCGGGTAGAGCGCGACCATCACCACGACCAGGAACGCGCGCCGCGCATCCACGACGCGCAGCGCGATGAGCCAGCAGATCACCATACCGGTGCCGACGGTCGCCATCGCCAGCGCATAGGTCGCCCAGTCCGTCGGCGGGAACACTGTGAACCAGAGGCCGGCGACCCAGCCCGACAGCGGCGGGTGCTTGCCATAGCCCCAGAGGAATTTCTGCCCCCAGCCCCAGGCTTCCGCGACGTCCATGTGAACGTCCTGCGCTGCCTTGAGATTGATCAGGATGAAGGTCCAGAGCACCGCATGCAGGATGGCGAGCTGGATCACCAGCCAGAGGCGCGCCTCGGGGCGGGTCGCGCTGGCAACCAGCCAGGCGCGAAAGCGGGCATAGCTCACCCGGGTCTTCGCGCGCGCTCGGGCAGACGGGATCGAGGTCGTCGTCATGGGCCTGGACATCAGGCGTTGCGTAGCGCGTTTCGGGCCTTCGTGGAATCAGCTTGGCGTGAACAAAGGCCCTGAAATTACAGCAATATGGTTGCCGCACGGGGGTGTGAGTGGTATCCCGCGCCCATGACGACCGTCCCCATTTCCAACATCCGCAATTTCTCCATCGTCGCCCATATCGACCATGGCAAATCGACGCTGGCCGACCGCCTGATCCAGATGACCGGCGGCCTCACCGACCGGGAAATGGCGGGCAAGGAGCAGGTGCTCGATTCCATGGATATCGAGCGCGAGCGCGGCATCACCATCAAGGCGCAGACAGTGCGCCTCGCCTACCGCGCCAAGGACGGCAAGGATTACATCTTCAACCTGATGGACACGCCCGGCCATGTCGACTTCGCCTACGAAGTGTCGCGGTCGCTGGCGGCCTGCGAGGGTTCCCTGCTGGTGGTCGACGCCAGCCAGGGCGTGGAGGCACAGACGCTCGCCAACGTCTACCACGCGCTCGATGCGGGGCATGAGATCGTTCCGGTCCTGAACAAGGTCGACCTTCCCGCCGCAGAGCCGGAGAAGGTCAAGCAGCAGATCGAGGACGTCATCGGCATCGACGCCTCCGAGTCCGTGATGATCTCGGCCAAGACCGGCCTCGGCGTGCCCGATGTGCTGGAAGCGATCGTCACCCGCCTGCCCCCGCCGAAGGGTGATCGCGAAGCGACGCTGAAGGCGTTGCTCGTCGACAGCTGGTACGACGTCTATCTCGGCGTGGTGGTGCTGATCCGCGTCGTCGACGGCGTCATGAAGAAGGGCAGCCGGGTCCGCATGATGGGCACGGGCGCGGCCTATGACATCGAGCGCGTCGGCTTCTTTACCCCGAAGATGACGCAGGTCGACGAGCTCGGCCCCGGCGAGATCGGCTTCATCACCGCCGCGATCAAGGAAGTGGCCGACACCCGTGTCGGCGATACCATCACCGACGACAAGAAGCCGGTCACCGAGATGCTGGCGGGCTTCAAGCCGGCCATTCCCGTGGTGTTCTGCGGCCTGTTCCCCGCCGACGCCGACGACTTCGAGACCTTGCGCGCGGCGATGGGCAAGCTGCGCCTCAACGATGCCAGCTTCTCCTACGAGATGGAGACCTCGGCCGCACTCGGCTTCGGCTTCCGCTGCGGCTTCCTCGGGCTGTTGCACCTGGAGATCATCCAGGAGCGTCTGTCGCGCGAATTCGATCTCAACCTGATCGCGACCGCGCCGAGCGTGATCTACAAGATGAGCCTGACCGACGGACAGGAAATCTCGATTCACAATCCCGTCGACATGCCTGATGTGGTCAAGATCGCGGAGATCCAGGAGCCCTGGATCGAGGCCACGATCCTCACCCCCGACGAATATCTCGGCAGCGTGCTGAAGCTGTGCCAGGACCGCCGCGGCTCGCAGAAGGAGCTGACCTATGTCGGCTCCCGCGCCATGGTGAAATACGATCTGCCGCTCAACGAGGTCGTGTTCGACTTCTACGACCGCCTGAAGTCGGTCTCCAAGGGCTACGCCTCGTTCGACTATCATCTCACCGACTACAAGCCGGCCGATCTGGTCAAGATGCAGATCCTGGTCAACAACGAGCCGGTCGACGCACTCTCGATGCTGGTGCATCGCACCCGCGCCGAGGGGCGCGGCCGCGCCATGGTTGAGAAGATGAAGGATTTGATCCCGCCGCACATGTTCCAGATCCCGATCCAGGCGGCGATCGGCGGCAAGGTGATCGCGCGAGAGACGGTGCGCGCGCTGCGCAAGGACGTCACCGCAAAGTGCTACGGCGGCGACATCACGCGTAAGCGCAAACTTCTGGAGAAGCAGAAGGAAGGCAAGAAGAAGATGCGGCAGTTCGGCAAGGTCGACATCCCGCAGGAAGCCTTCATCGCCGCGTTGAAGGTGGACAGCTGAGGCGACGGCTTTAGGCCGCCGCGAGCGCGGCGAGACAGGTCCGGTCCGCGCTTTTCGGGACCGAAAACAAAAAAACGCGAAAACAACCCCATGCACAGTAGCGAGGGGCTTGTTCGGATTGAACTTTTGATTTTCAGAATTTCGTTTGACTCGTCGGGCAAAACAGGGGCATGATGGCATCATGCAGCACGTGGCAATGCCGTGCGCATGAGAGGCAGCATCGGCCTCCCGACGCTTTGGGAAGATGTGGGCTTCAGGCGAATTGCTTCTACGCCGGTGGAAGCATCACTCCCGTCAACTCGCCCAGCCTGTCCAGAAGCCGCTCCTGAAAATCGGGATCAACTGCTTCGTGCGCCGGCTCTTGTTGCCGGAGGTCATGCCAGTAACGACCGCTGACCAGGGCGGCGGGATCATCGCTCACAGCGAGCCAGGTCTGCGTCCGTTGTCCGGTGGCCACGCCGACCGGCGCTCCGGCACCGCCCATTTTGGTGCGCGCCCAGCCGGGATCGACGGCGTTGCTCAGCACCTGCGGCCAACGCCGCGCCAAGGCAAAGGCCAGTGCGACCATGTGCAGTTTGCTCTCCGCGTACGCCTTGGCCGGATCCCAGGTTCGCCTCGTCCAGTCGAGATCGCTCAACGATCCCTCTCCGCCGCGATGTAGTCCGCTGCTGAGATACACCAGCCGATCGGGGCGCTTCATCAGGGCGGTGAGCAAATAGGGCGCGAGCGTGTTGATTGCCAGGGTGGTGGCGTGGCCTTCGGGCGTCGGGCCGCGGCTGCGCTCGGTATAGACCCCGGCGTTGTGGATGACCGCGTCCATTCGTCCGATTGCGTTGACCTGATCTGCCACGTGTCTCGTCTGGGCGGCGCTCTTGAGATCGCCGATCACGACCCGTGCGGAATGCGATTCAAGCTCGGAGATTGCGGTCGCACGTTCCGCTGATCGTGCGTGCAGGACGACCTGGTGGCCCTGTTCGAGCAGAGACTGGGCAGCTGCGCGGCCCAGACCGTCCGTGCTGCCGGTGATGAAGACGATTGCCATTGCCGCTCCTGTTCGACCCCCGCTTCGGCGCCTGCGTCGAAACCTCAAGGAGAATGCAACATGTTCGACTGATCATGCCGTGGCGCAAGGAGCGCCGAACGAAGACATCACAACCGAACAATCTTCCGGGATGCGCATTAACATCCGATAAGTTGGGAATGACCGCATGTCGAATTTCGTCATGCTGCTGGTCGAGGACGACTCACTCCAGCGCGAAGTTCTGTCCGACCTTCTCAAGGACGAAGGGTTCGAAGTCGTCGAGTGCGCCACTGCGGAAGCCGCGGAGCTTATCGTGGCCTCGACGGGCACGGAGCTGCGGGCGCTCATCACCGATCACAACCTCGCAGGGAGAATGACCGGGCTTGAGCTCGCAGAATACGCTCGCAGTGCTCATCCGGGGCTCAACATCGTGCTGATGTCCGGGACGGTGATGGCGCCGCTGCCGCCCAACACGACCTTTTTGCGCAAGCCGTTTGCGCCCGCCCATTTGCTGGCGGCCGTGTAGAACCAGGATGCTCTCGAAGGTCATCCGCCCGAATTTTCTGCGCCGACGGTGTTCTCGCTCTCCGGCACCGTTAGCCGGACGGAATGACCCTGCCGCATGGCGAGCGATGCCGCGGCCACAGCCGCCTCGAAAGCGGCTTCCTTGGTCTGGTAAGTGTTCCGGATTTCGCCATCGTGGTCGACGTGCCAGGCACCGTCCCTGCCAACAATATCATAGGCTGCGAGGCCCATAGTCTATCCCTCCTTCATGCGTCCGGTGTTGCCTTGGACGCCTGGGTGCTGCTCACCGGGTCCGACGCCGGGAAACGGTCCTTCAAGCCCTTGTCCAGCTCGTCGTCCCTGGCCTTGTCGCGTCGGATGCCACGCTTGAGATCTTCCGCGTTCTTGTCCGGCGGTGCCGGATCGAATTTCTCGGTCATGCAAGTGTCCTTTCGCTACCTCAAACGCCTTGAGCTCCTGACCGTTCCTTCAGAGGAACCAACGCTGTCCGGTTTGGTGTTGAATGGAAAACCAGAGGGCGCCCGCAGCGCGGGTCTCTTTCATTCAGGTTGCGCCTCCAGCTATAATGCATCCTGAGATAGTATACGCATCGTTCCATCAGGAGAATGCAATGAAAGCGTCGGTTCTTGCGTTAGGGGGCTTGCTGATTTTGTCGATCACATCAGCGAACGCAGCACCCAAAGCCACTGTCGCCCCGACCACGGCGGCCAGTTCGGTCGCATGTTCCACCTCGGGTGGCGGCTTTGGGAGCTATCCGTCAGGCTGCCGAAACGGAGCTAACTTCAAGACCTACAATGAATGCAAGGAATCAGGCGTCAAGCGCGGCTGGAGACACGAAGACATGGCGTGGTACTGCAGCGGTCTGGGACTGCAATAGCGAGCGGTCTTTGTGCTTTTCACGCCGCGAACTGGAGTGGCCCATGGAATGCACAATCCGTCCTGCACTTGAAGATGACGCCGCTCATATCAGCGCGGTCATCGTGCGTGCACTGCGGGAAACCAACGCGAAGGATTATCCGAACGAGGTCATCGAAAGGATCGTGCGCGGCTTCAGTCCGGACGCTGTGCGGCAGCTCATTGGGCAACGCACCGTTTTTGTCGCTACCATCCGCAGCCGCATCGTCGGGACCGCGAGCCTCGACGGGTCCGTCGTCCGCACTGTCTTCGTCGCTCCACACGTTCAGGCCCGCGGCATCGGCAAGCTGCTGATGGCCGAGATCGAGCGTACCGCACGCGAGCGCAACATCCCTTCGCTGACCCTTTCTTCCTCAATCACCGCTGAAACCTTCTACGCCGGCCTTGGATTCAGGGCGGCGCGCGACAGCTATCATGGTGACGAACGCACGATCGTCATGGAGCGATTGCTCGATGGCAGTTCGTAAGATGGGCTTGGCGCTTGCGAAACCCATCGCCCCTCATTGATCCTCCCCGCCAAATCCGCCACGATAGTGCCTCTCGCACTCGCGATGGAATGGAGCAAGGAAAGGCAAATGTCCGAGCTTCCTAGAGCTGGCCTGACTGAGCCGCCGGCGTCGACCATGCAGATGCTCGCGCACGCGCCCATGAGCGACGTCATCGATGCCTTGGCCGGCAGACGGATCACCGCGAGAGCGCTGGCGGAATTCTATCTCGCGCGCATCGCGGCCTATGACCGCGACGGGCCTAAGCTCAACTCGGTCCGTGCACTCAATCCCGATGCGCTCGCCGGCACGAGGCCGTCGGCCCAGCGGCCGCTGGCGGGCGTCCCTATCCTACTCAAGGACAATATCGCGACCGGAGACGAACAGCCGACCACGGCGGGCTCGCTGGCGCTGGAGGGCGCGCGCGCCAGGGATGATGCCACCATCGTCAAGCTGCTGCGGAGCGCCGGCGCGGTGATCCTGGGCAAGGCGAACCTGACGGAGTTCGCCAACATGCTCGCGATCGACATGCCCTCGGGCTATTCATCGCTGGGCGGGCAGGTAAGAACCCCTACGCACCAGGGCTGATGGACGAGCACGGCATCCCGGTTCTGACCCCAGGGGGCTCAAGCTCGGGTTCGGCGGTCGCGGTGGCGGCCGGACTGTGCGCGGCCTCGATCGGTACCGAAACCTCGGGCTCGCTGCTGCACCCCGCCAGCCTGAACGGCCTCGTCACCGTGAAACCGAGCGTCGGGCTGATCAGCCGCGCCGGCATCCTGCCGCTTGCGCACAGCCAGGACACCGCCGGTCCGATGACGCGCACGGTGCGCGATGCCGCGATGTTGCTGAATGTGCTGGCTGCCAAGGACCCGCTCGACCCAGCGACGCAAGAGCAGCGGCGGCCGGCCGACTACACCGCCGGCCTCGTCGCCGACGCGATGAAGGGCGCGCGCATCGGCGTGCCGAGCGACCCCGCTGACCCGCTGAACGATTGCTATTACGGCAAGCTGCCGGCGAAGTCGGCCAAGCTGATGGCTGAGGTGATCAAGGTGCTGGAGGATCTCGGCGCCGTCATCGTGCGCGCCAGCATGCCCACACTTGGCTGGATCGGTGGGCCGGGCACGACCATGGCTGTGCTCAACCGCAATCCGCTCAGCGCCCACAAAGGCACGGTCGCAAGGCCGCCGGTCGTCTTTCTGTACGAGCTGAAGCACGATCTCAATCTCTACCTGAGGGATTGGGCGACCAACACTGACATCAAGACCATGGCCGACATCGTGGCCTTCAACGCAGCAAACGCCGACAATGCGCTGCGTTTCGGACAGGACCACTTCCTCGCCGCTGACTTGACCAGGGGCGATCTGAGCGAGCCCGAGTACAAGTCCGCACGTGCCATGGACCTGCTCTCCGCCAGGACGCGCGGCATGGACGCCTATATGAACCAGCACGAGCTCGACGCGGTGCTATTCCCCGGCGCCTATGGCGCCGCAATCGCCGCCAAGGCAGGTTATCCCAGCGTCATGGTGCCCGGCGGATTCGTCTCGGGGACAGACGACGGCAAAGACACGCCCGACTATCCGCTCGGCGTCACTTTCGCAGGGCGCGCCTGGAGCGAGCACAAGCTGCTGCGTCTGGCGTATGCCTTCGAGCAAGCAGCCAACGCACGCAGGCCGCCGTCGGGTCTGCCCGAGCTGTGATGTCGCCCGTGTCAGCGCGAGCTGGCGAGACCGACGCTAGGACCAGCTTGATCCTCCCCGCCGGATAGACCACGATTGCCTCCTTACCGCTCACACCAAGAATGGGCGAGGAAACGCGCATGAACGCAACTTCCGGATACCAAAGCCGGTATCGCTACCGCCGCGCGGCGAGCACGTTCGAAGGAGGGGTTTGCAACGCTGCGCGCCTCTCGCTGAGCGCATGATCGAACAGTTCGAGCACCAGGCCGAAGGCTGCCAGCTCCTCTTCCTCGATGGCGCCGTCATCGTAGCAGCCAAGTGTTTCGACGATGATGGCGTCGACCTCCTGCTGCATGGCCAATAGCTCGTGGTCGAATTCCGCGGTGCGCACCTTGGAAACCAGCGCCAGAATTCTGTTGCGATGGCCAGTGTTCTCGTCGCGTTCATCCCGATTCAGATATTGACGCAGCCAGGCGCCGGCCGAGCCAATGCCGGAGAGAAGCAGGAGCGCAAACCAGAAGTAGTCGCCATATCTGTCGAGGAAGGTGCGCTCGGTCCCGTCGATCACGGCCGCCGCTCCCCGATGAACCGGCAGCTCGGCTTCCTTCTCGGTGTCCGGCTTGGTGATTTGCGCAGCGCCAGGCACCTGCCTGGCAATCGCCTGCCGGAGGGCAAATTGCTGGCGGTAAAACGCTGACACTGTCGTTTCGGACAAGGCTTTCCGGGCGACGATCAAATGGCTGACACTGACGGTCTCCACCTTGTCATCGGGCCAGGCTGGATTCGCATTGAAAATGCTTGGCGGAATTTCCTCCGATTCATAACGCGGATGCTTCAGGGCGATGGCTTCCGATGCGTCGATCGCGAGAAATTTCGGCTCGCCACGCGCCCGGGCGGTCGCGGCGACGGCGTCGGCAGTTATCTTGCTGTCGAGCGGACCGACAGCCATGAAGGCGTCGAGGCTCGGGTCACGCGCCAGCTCCTCGAGCTGGCCAGTGCCGAATTGAGTGACCGTGACCTTGTCCGGCTCCACACCGGCGGCGCTCAGGATGACTCTCAGCAACGCGGCGTTCGCCGGGGTCGCGCCGATCACCCCCACCCTGCGCCCTGCGAGATCGGCGACCTCCTTGATTTTGGGCGCCGGCTTTCGCTTGGAGCCCTTGCCCGCCGGTCCCGAAGAAGACCACAGCACGACGAAGTTCTTGCGCAAGATGACGACTGTTTGCGCGTCGGCCGGCATTTCCAGATCGCCGCGACCGACCGCAAGGTCGGCCTTGCCGGCACCGAGCAGAGCGAGAGCTTCGGCCGCTCCGGCGGTCGCGATCGGAGACAACCTCACCGTCCTGCTTTCGTTGGCAAAGGCCTCGGTCATCGCCTCGATCACCTTGTGATCGTTGCTTCCCGGCGGTCCGACGGCAATCCGAAGCGTTATCGGCCGCAGCGCGTAATACAACGTGCCCGCAGCGGCACCGAAAACGAGAAATCCGATGGCTAAAATCAGCAATAGGGTCTTCGTCTGTCTCCGCCCTCTGCGGGCTGCGTCACTGCGTTTCATCGGAGCATCAGACGAGGACATTTGCCGCTGCCGGTTGGAGGCCAAAATCGCTGCCTGTTTCGGAACAGTATCATGCTCTTCTGGAAAACGATAATGTCGGAGCAGCCCCAATAGTTTCTTGGCCCGGCGTGAGCCTTTCGAGCTTGCGCGATCATCTCTGATTCCGCACTTCACGTGGCGATGGCCGGATTGACGCCACACCAACTTGATCCCCCTCGCCAAATAGATCACCATCGTGCGATTGACCGCTCACGGTAGAATGGGCGAGGAAACGCGCATGAACGCAACTTCCGGATTTGGCCTCGTCGAGCGGGCACGGGCTATTGCGCCGCTGATCGCGCGCGAAGCCGACGAGATCGAGCGGACGCGGCGACTGACCGATCCCGTCGTCGGCGCGCTGATCGAGAACGGGCTCTATCGCGCGCTGCTGCCGCAGAACCTTGGTGGCGCCGAAGCGCCGCCGGAAGCCTTCATGCAGATGCTGGAGGAGATCGCGAAAGCGGATGCCTCCACCGCCTGGTGCCTCGGCCAATGCACGGTCTGCGCCATGATCGCGGCCTCGCTCGACCACGACACCGCGCAGGAGATCTTCAACACGGCGCCGGGCATCCTCGCCTGGGGCGCGATCGCGCATGAGGCGCGGGCGGTCGAAGGCGGCTATCGCGTCACGGCGCGCTGGGATTTTGCCTCCGGCTCGCGGCAGGCGAGCTGGCTCGGCGCGCATGTCCGCATCGTCGGAGCCGACGGCGCGCCGCGGAAAAATGCCGACGGCTCGGCGGAGGTGCGCACCATCCTGTTTCCGGTCGCGAGCGGCGTGCTGCACGACGTCTGGCAGGCGATCGGGCTCGCCGGCACCGGCACCGATTCCTACGAGGTCGCCGACCTGTTCATCCCCGAGCGCTTCACCGCGTTTCGTGACGTGCCGTCCGCGCTACGCGAGCAGGGTCCTCTTTACAGGATCGGCACCGGCTCGACGTTCAGCCTCGGCTTTGCCGCGGTGTCGCTCGGCGTGGCGCGCGCCACGCTGGATGCCGCGATCGCGCTGGCGCGCGGCAAGCATCAGTCGCTGGCGGCAAGCGCCATGCGCGACAACCAGGCGGTCCAGGGCCTGATCGGCCGCACCGAGGGCGACCTGCGGGCCGCGCGCGCCTATCTCTATGCGACGGCAAGTGCGATGTGGCGCGATCTCTGTACGACCGGCGAATTCAGCGCGGCACATCGGGGCTCGGTTCGCCTCGCCGCGACCTGGACCATCCACCAATCGGCCAAAGTGGTCGACACCGCCTATCACATGGCCGGCGCGACCGCCGTATTCCGCAGCAATCCGTTCGAGCGCCGCTTTCGCGACATGCACGCCATCGCTCAGCAGATCCAGGCGCGCGACACGCATTACGAGGATGTCGGTAAGATGATCCTTTCAGGGGACCGCTGACGTCGAGCAGTTACGAAAGTGCACGCACGCTGACCTATATTGAGTTGCCCTCCGGCGTCTTCGTCGCTGAACCTTCGTGAATTTTCTCCGACTAATTTCCATAGCTATAGGAACGACAGCTTTTCCGCTGTAACCGCGCCGACCACATGGAAGTGATGATTCCGAATTCTTCTTAGCGCGCTGGATTTGCGCAAGAGAGGTCCGTTATGGGCCGAACAGCTGGCAGGAAAGTCAGTTGCCATGCCATTCAGGGGCGTTCGCCGGGATGGCACCATGGTGGCATTCTCATTATCGCCATCCTCTGCATCGCATGCACTTTCCTGTTTGCGAGCGAGGCCGTGGCTCAATGCTCGGCGCGAGACGTCCTGCGGAATCACCTGAAGCTCAAGCAAGCGCCGTCTGGGCCGCAAATCCCAATCAAATCCGCCGTCGATGTCCCTGCGTGGAAGACGATCAGGATCGGGACGTTTGCAAACTTCTTCGCCCTCAGTAACGCTTTGGATGCGGCAGGTTGTGGCATCGGAAACTCGGCCGGCGAAATTCTCGCGCGGCCGACGTTTACCGTGAGCGCCACGACAACGAGCGTAGAGCTTTTCACGGTGTCGGCAGCCGAACTGGGCTTTCGGACCGACACTGCGTTGCTGGCAGACATCTACGCGCGCGCCAAACAATTGGGTTTCGGCCTGGCGGCTGCAGAAGTCGGACCACAACTGAGGCTTCAATATTTCGACCAGCCGATCGGTGAGTTTCTCATCATCGGAATGGAGCCAATCAGGACCTGGCAGGGCGCCCCCGTCATCTTGAATGTAGCCAATGGCGGCGCGGGACTTATCCTCATCGGCCAGGATGGCAGCGCCGACGCACAGATCCCCGCGGCATCCCGTTTTGTATTCGTGCGGTCCCATGAAACCGCTCCTGCCGAGGCCGTAACACTTGTCGGCCACTGAATTTCCGGGTTTGTGCATCTCGAGACGCAAGACAACAGGTCAGCACCTTAACCCTAGGCCACCAGCGCGGCGTCCTCGCCTACGCCGTCGATGCCGCGCTGCGCGGCGAGCAGGCTGATGATCTGCGCATTCGGCCGGGCCTTGCTGAACAGAAAGCCCTGGCCTTCGTCGCAGCCCTCAGTGCGGAGGCAGCTCAGCTCGGCTTCGGTCTCGACGCCTTCGGCGGTGATGGTGACGCCGAGGCCTTTGCCGAGGCTGACGATCGAGCGAATGATCGCCTGTGCCTCGCGATTGGCGCCGAGATCGCGCACGAAGGACTGGTCGATCTTGATCTTGTCGAACGGGAAGCTGCGCAGATAGCTCAGGCTGGAATAGCCGGTGCCGAAATCGTCCATTGAGATGCGCACGCCGAGCGCGCGCAGCGCGTGCAGCGTCGCCAGCACCTGGGCGCTTTTCTCCAGCAGCAGCGTCTCCGTGATCTCGAGTTCGAGCCGCCGCGGCGGCAGGCCGGAATGCTTCAGCGCATCCGTCACCACCGAAAGCAGATTGCCGCTGCGGAACTGGAGCGGCGACAGGTTGACGGCGACGCGGACGTCGTCCGGCCAGGTCGCGGCATCGTGACAGGCCCGGCGCAGCATCAGGCCGCCGAGCGGATTGATCAGCCCGGTTTCTTCCGCGACCGGAATGAACTCGGCCGGCGAGACCATGCCGCGCTCGGCATGCGGCCAGCGCACCAGCGCCTCGAAGCCGGTGATGCGGCCGCTCTGGAGGTCGATCAGCGGCTGATAGTACGGCCGCAGCACGTCGTTCTGAATGGCGTCGCGCAGCTCGACCTCGATCTTGCGGCGGGTCTGCGCTTTCGCATCGAGCGCCGCCTCGAAGAACGCGAACGATCCGCGCGCATCCAGCTTGGCGCGCGACAGCGCCATGTCGGCGCTCTTGAGCAGCTTTTCGGAATCGTCGCCGTCGCCCGGCGCCATCGCGATGCCGATGGAGGCACCGACCACCACGGAATGGCCGCCGAGCAGATAGGGATCGGCGATGGCTTCGAGCAGGCGCTTGGCCAGCAGCACCGCATCCTCGGGACGCGTCAGGCCGCTCTGCACGATGGCGAACTCGTCCGAGTTCAGCCGCGCCAGCGCGTCGTTCTCGCGCAAGGTCGAACGCAGCCGCTTGGCGACGCCACGCAGCAGCTTGTCGCCGACCGCGTGTCCCAGCGTGTCGTTGACCGCCTTGAAATTGTCGAGCCCCAGCATCAGCAGGGCGACCTTGTCGGTGCTGCGCCTCGTATGCAGCAGCATCTCGTCGACCTGCTGGCGCAGCAGATTGCGGTTTGGCAGACCGGTCAGCCCGTCATGCTGGGCCATGAAGGCGAGCCGCGCCTCGGCGCGCTTGCGCTCGGTGATGTCCATCAGCGCGAGCAGCACCGCGGGCCGCTCGGCATAGATCAGTTCGCGCGAATAGATCGCAAGGTCGATCAGGGCGCCGTCGGCCCTGACGTGCTTCCAGGTGCGTCCGGCCTGCTCCTCGCCGGCCGCATCGGCGGTCCAGGGCGGCTCACTGTCGAAAGCCTGAAGGGAACGGATCGTCAGCCGCTCGAACTCGGCGCGGCTGTAACCGTAATGGGCGACCGCGGCATCGTTGACGCCGAGGATGCGCTCATCGTCCAGCGCGCAGACGATCATTGGGACGGGATTGCCGTCGAACAGCAGGCGAAACGAGGCCTCGCGCTGCTTCAGCTCGGTGATGTCGACGCGCAGGCCGACGACGCCGCCGTCGTCGGTCAGCCGCTCGTCGATCAGGATGACGCGGCCGTCCGCCAGCTTCTGTTCGTGGCGCGCGCCGGGCTGATAGAGCCTTTGCAGCCGCTCGGCGATCCATTCTTCCTCATGGCCGGCAGCCTCGGGATAGTCGCCGCGGGCGACGCCGATGCGCAGCGTGTCCTCGAGGCGCGCGCCTTCCTCGAACAGATCGGCGGTCTTGCTGTAGATCTCCGCGTATTGCTTGTTCCAGAGGACGTAGCGGCCCTCGGCGTCGAGAAACACGATGCCTTGCGGCAGGATCTCGATGGCCTGGCGCAGGCGCTCATGGGATTTGCGCGCTTCCGCGATCGCGGCCTCAGCCTCGGCACGGCTGCGCAGAACTTCGTCGCGTTCGGACGGAAGATGAGGGGGGCGCGCAAAGCGCGGCTTGCGCGGGTGCAGGCCGCCGAGCACGCTGCCCATTCGCTTTTTCGGCTTTCGAACCCCCAAACTCAACTTCACTCGTCCCAGTCGCACCCAGCCCCGCAACTCTTGGGGCAAGTGTCTGAAAAAAAGGTAATCCTGGGTGGCATGGCGATGGGACGCACGGTCTGGCAGTCTCGACAAAACAGCCCTCATTGCCCGTTTGCAAGGCGCGGCCGTGCCGATGGGCGCTCCAAGCGCATCGCATTGTCGTCATCGGAGAACGAGATGGCGCAAAATTGCGCGCTGCCTTGAATCATTTCCGGGATCCCGCGCGCTTGCATGCAGAAGGGGGTGAGTACGCGTCCCACGCACGAATTTTGGTCAATGCATGAGAGGGTTATCGCATTGTTAAAAACCGGCCGGCCGACGCACCGGGAACTACGACTTCGAGACGATATTTCAGCGGAAGGACTGTTCCTTAACCCTGACGCTGTGTTGGGTTATAAGAATGTCAACATGAGTCCCCGCCGCCTCGCCCCTCTCCTGCTCGTCATGACGCTCCTGGCCGCCGGCGACGCGCTGGCCCAGGACAAGGGCAGCGTCAACCCAAAGCCGCTGCCGCCGCTCGCCAATCCAAACGATCCCACTATCGGCGCCAAGGAGCTGTTCGCGCGAAAGCTGCTGCCGTCGAAGGGACCGGCGCACGTCATCGGCTCCTATGTGAAGGGCTGCATCGGCGGCGCCGAGCAGATGCCGCTCAACGGCGACAATTGGCAGGTGATGCGGCTGTCGCGCAACCGCAGCTATGGTCACCCCGCGATGATCGCGCTGATCAAGCGGCTTGCGGCAAGAGCGCACAAGGACGCGGGATGGCCGGGCATCCTGGTCGGCGACATCGCCCAGCCGCGCGGCGGGCCGGCGCTGTCCGGCCATGCCAGCCACCAGATCGGCCTCGATGCCGACATCTGGCTGACGCCGATGCCTGACCATCGCTTATCGCGCGAGGAGCGCGAGGACATGTCGGCGGTGATGATGGTGCGCCCGGACCGGCTCGACATCGATCCGAAGGTGTTCACGCCGGGCCATGTGCTGGTGCTGCGCGACGCGGCGCAGGAGCCGGCGGTGCAGCGCATCTTCGTCAATGCCGCGATCAAGAAGGCGCTGTGCCGCGAGGCCAAGGGCGACCGTTCCTGGCTGTCGAAGATCCGGCCGTGGTGGGGCCACGACTATCACTTCCACATCCGCATGCACTGCCCGGCGGGCGCGAGCGACTGCGAGGGCCAGCCGTCGCAATCCGAGGACGAAGGCTGCAAGCCCTCCGATCTCGCCTATTGGTTCAGCGACGGCGTGCTGCACCCCAAACCCCCGCCGGAGCCCCCGAAGCCGAAACCGCCGATGACGCTGGCGCAGATGCCGGCGGCGTGCAAGGCCGTGCTGCAC
The DNA here is from genome assembly GCF_023073295.1 of Bradyrhizobium sp. 23. Taxonomy (NCBI): domain Bacteria; kingdom Pseudomonadati; phylum Pseudomonadota; class Alphaproteobacteria; order Hyphomicrobiales; family Nitrobacteraceae; genus Bradyrhizobium; species Bradyrhizobium sp. 23. The sequence continues at coordinate 333,242 of NZ_JADPJF010000103.1, forward strand.
GCGGGCAATGCGAAGCCGTAAAACTCTCCGCCAGGATGACGAATTCCTGGTTGGCGCTATGCGAACCGTCGCCTTTGACCTGTTCCGCCACCCTGTTATGATGACCCAGCGATCGCTTGCCGGACCGTAAGTCCGTCGGGCCTGCCGGAACAGCGCTTCCGCCGGTCGCAAGCCTCATTCAACCCACGCCGTCTTGCGCGCGCCGCCTTGCGTGCCCTGAGCGCGCGCATGGAGCGCTGCCGATGTCCCGCCTTTCCGTGCTTTTTTCAGCTTTATTCCTTCTGGCCGCGGGCCTTTCGCCTGCTGGAGCCGAGGACAAGACCATCACCGTGTTCGCGGCCGCCTCGATGAAGAACGCGCTCGATGAGGTCGACGCGGCCTACACCGCCAGGACCGGCGTCAAGTTCAGCGTCAGCTATGCCGCAAGCTCCGTGCTCGCCAGGCAGATCGAGCAGGGCGCGCCGGCCGATGTGTTCGTCTCCGCCGACACCGACTGGATGGATTACGCGATCTCCAAGAAGACTATCAACGAGCCGACCCGGGTCAATCTGCTCGGCAACAGCATCGTGCTGATTGCGCCGAAGGATTCCAGGCTCGACAACGTCCCCATCGGGCAGGGGTTCGACCTCGCAAAACTCGCCGGCGACGGCAGGATCGCGACCGGCGACGTCAAGTCCGTACCAGTCGGGAAATATGCCAAGGCGGCGCTGACGAGCCTGGGCGCCTGGCAGGCGGCGGAGCCGAAATTCGCGATGGCCGAGAGCGTGCGTGCCGCGCTGACGCTGGTCGCGCGTGGCGAGGCCAACCTCGGCATCGTCTATTCCACCGATGCCAAGGTCGAGCCCGGCGTGAAGATCGTCGGCACCTTCCCGGCGGATTCGCATCCGCCGATCATCTATCCCGTCGCTGCGACCGCGACGGCAAAGGGCGACACAAGCGACTATCTCGCCTTCCTGCGCTCGACCGCCGCCAAGACCATTCTCGAAAAATACGGTTTCAAGTTCCTGATCAGCCCCTCTACTTAATTTGCGATTTGATGCTCGACATCTCTCCCGCCGAATGGACCGCGATCCTGCTCTCGCTCAGGGTTGCCGTGATCGCGACGCTGGTGGCAACGCCGTTCGGCATTGCGCTGGCATGGCTGCTCGCGCGGCGTGATTTCTGGGGCAAGTCGGTGCTCGATGCGCTGGTGCATCTGCCCCTGGTGCTGCCGCCGGTCGTCACGGGTTATCTGCTGCTGCTCACTTTCGGCCGCCGCGGACTCGTCGGCGCTTTCCTGGCGGACCATCTCGGCATCGTATTCGCCTTCCGCTGGACCGGTGCCGCGCTTGCCTGCGGCCTGATGGCGTTTCCGCTGCTGGTGCGCCCGATGCGGTTGTCGATCGAGGCGATCGACCGCCGGCTCGAGCAGGCCTCCGAGACCCTCGGCGCCACTCCTTTCAAAGTGTTCTTCACGGTGACGCTGCCCTTGGCGCTGCCCGGCGTGCTCGCCGGCATGGTGCTTGGCTTTGCCAAGGCGATCGGCGAGTTCGGCGCGACCATCACCTTCGTCTCCAACATTCCCGGAGAGACCCAGACGATTTCGTCCGCGATCTATTCGCTGATCCAGACCCCGGACGGCGACGCCGCCGCGGGACGGCTCGTGATCGTCTCGATCGTGCTGGCGCTCGGCGCGCTGATCGCGGCCGAATGGTTCGCCCGCCGCGCC
>NZ_JADPJF010000103.1:335021-335381 GCF_023073295.1 Bradyrhizobium sp. 23
CGCGCCTGCACGGGAATTGACCATGCTGCGCGTCGACATCGAAAAGCAGCTCGGCGAGTTCTCGCTGTCCGCGTCCTTCGCGAGCGAAGGCCGCGTCATCGGACTGTTCGGAGCGTCGGGCGCCGGCAAGACCTCGCTGGTCAACATGATCGCGGGGCTGCTGCGGCCCGACCGCGGCACCATCGTGATCGACGGCGAGACGGTCGACGACAGCGCGGCCGGCATTCATGTGCCGACCTGGCGCCGCCGCATCGGCTATGTGTTCCAGGATGCGCGGCTGTTTCCGCATCTCAACGTCGCGCAAAATCTCGACTATGGCAGGCGGATGAACCACCTCGCGCCCGATCCGGCGCAGCACAA
>NZ_JADPJF010000103.1:335476-368056 GCF_023073295.1 Bradyrhizobium sp. 23
GGCGCGCTGCAGGGTCGCCGCCCCGGAAAGCTCTCCGGCGGCGAGCGCCAGCGCGTCGCGCTCGGTCGCGCGCTGCTGTCGCGGCCGCGCCTGCTGCTGCTCGACGAGCCGCTCGGCGCGCTCGACGAGGGCCGCAAGCTGGAGATCCTGCCCTATCTGGTGCGGCTGCGCGATGAGGCCAACGTCCCCATGGTCTATGTCAGCCACGACGTCGCCGAGCTGCGCCAGCTCGCGACGCAGATCGTGATGCTGAAGCAGGGCCGCGTGACGTCGTTCGGCGGGGTGAAGGTGCTGACGTGAGGGGTCCGTTGAGCAGGCAACGGATGAGGCAAGCCGCCGGCCCACCCTCCGCCGTCGTCCTGGCGAAAGCCAGGACCCATACCGCGTGATCTATCAGCGGCAGGTGGTGTGCGTACCAGCGAAGAAAACGTAACTGCCGGTGTTCGCAAAACTACTCCCCGGGGTAATGGATCGTACCGCGAGCGGCGATCGCGCTGCATTGGATGGTGGCGGTGCCGGCCGAGTGATCCTCGCCGACACCGCTACCGAGACCCGCCACTACCAGCCGCGATCGACGTTGCGCACCTCACCCGTTCGCGCGTCCACATCGACCTCCATCCAGCGGCCGGCGCGATCACGGCCTTCGATCTGCCATTCGTCGCCGAGGAACTCGGTGTGCGAGACGGTCATGACGCCGATGTCGGTGGCGACGTCGAGCGCGACCTGCATCGAGATCTGATCGCCGGTGTCATAGGCCATCGCGGGCGCGGCCGATCCGAGCCCGATCGCGACGATGGCCGGCAAGATGAGCTTTCGCATGGATTACTCCTGTCGGATGCGTTTACGCCGCTAAGAACGAGCGGCATCGCGGAGCGTTCCGGGAGCAGCGGTCACGAAGACGCGCAAATCTTCGGCGGTTGCGGCGATTTGGGGGCGGTTCCAGCGTTGTCGCCATCGCTCTCCGCCGTCGTCCGGCGAAAGCCAGGACCCATTACCCCAGAGAGGAGAGTGGGTGGGCCAGATCGTCACCACCAGCCTTCGCAAAACAGCTGACGGTGGGTATGGGTCCTGGCGCCTGTGCGCAATTGCGCACTAGGCCAGGACGACGAAGAAGCAGACGTGCGCTTCATCAATGACCGCCAACGCGGATGTGGCGTTAAACCCCAGCCACCGAGCTCCACAGATCCGCCAGCTTGCGCCGCAGGACCTGCCTGCGCGTCAGCGGCGCGGGCGTTTCCTCGTCTTCCGGCAGGCGCAGGCCGACGACGTTGACTCGGCCACCGGAGATGGAGCGCGCCACGAGCACGATCGGATCCAGCACGAGCTCCGCGCCCTCTTTCGGCGCGCGGTCGAGATGGACGTCGAAATAATCAGCGAGCGTGTGCCCGCGCTCGTCCTCGCCGACCTCCACGCCGTAGATCTCCGCGAGCTCGGCGAGCGTGTGCTCGCCGGAGACCATGAAGTCGCCCAGCAGATGCGGGTCCGGCGCTGAGCTCGGCTGCATGTCGACGAAGAAGCGGTCAAGCGATTCGGCCTTTTCCGGCGGCGCCAGCAGATAGATGTAATCGCCGGGCGCGATCGGCTCGGCTTCCGCCGGCGTCAAAATGTTCTCCTTGCGGATCACCAGCGTCGGCTTCGACCAGGACGGGATCAGGCCGCGGCGAAAATACAGGCTCTTGGACCGCACCGGATAGCCGACGAGCTGCTGCTCGAGCTGGCCGGGCAAGTCCAATTCGACACGGCGCGGGCCGCGTTCGGCGCGCGGCAGCGCCACGTGCAGCTTGCGCGCGGCCGGCCCCAGGGTCCAGCCTTGCAGGAGGAGCGAGATGATGACGACGACGAAGGCGACGTCGAAATAGAGATAGGCCTTCGACAGCCCGACCAGCATCGGGATCGAGGCCAGGAAGATCGCGACCGCGCCGCGCAGGCCGGTCCAGGCGATGAAGATCTTTTCGCGCCAGTTGAAGCGGAACGGCGCCAGGCAGACGAACACGGCGATCGGCCGCGCCAGCAGCATCAGGACGAATGCGATCCCGACCGCCGGCAGCACGCTGCCGCCGAGCCGGCTCGGCGAGACCAGCAGGCCGAGCAGGACGAACATCACGATCTGCGCCAGCCAGGTCGCGGCGTCCAGGAAGGCCACCACCGAATTATGCGCGCGGGTCGGGCGGTTGCCGATGATGATCCCGGCGAGATAGACCGCGAGGAAGCCTGAGGCATGCATGATCTGCGAGCCGCCGAAGATGACGAGCGCGGCGGTGGTGACAAACGGCGCATGGAGGCCCTGCGGCAGCGCGACCTTATTGAGCGCGATGACGACCAGACGCCCGCCGATCACCCCGACGACGGCGCCCAGCACGGCCTCCTGGGCGAACTCCATCAGCACATGCGCGGCCGTGCCTGTTCCCAGCGAGATGTACTCGACCAGCATCAGGGTCAGGAAGATCGCGAAGGGATCGTTGGTGCCGGATTCCACCTCCAGCGTCGCGCCGACGCGCGGGCGCAGGCGCAGGCCCTGGGTATGCACCAGCAGGAACACTGCGGCCGCGTCAGTCGAGGCCACCACGGCGCCGACCAGCAGCGACTCCGTCCAGTTGAGGTCGAGCGCATATTTCGCGAACGGCGCCGTGATCAGCGAGGTCAGCAGCACGCCGACGGTCGCGAGCACCATGGAAGGCGCGAGCACGGTGCGGATGCTGGCAAAGCGGGTCCGCAAGCCGCCGTCGAACAGAATCAGGGCGAGCGCGACCGAGCCGACCAGATAGGTGGTTCGGACGTCGTCGAACTGCAGCTGTCCGGGACCGGAATCGCCCGCGAGCATGCCGATCGCGAGGAAGACGAGCAGAAGGGGCGCGCCGAAGCGCAGCGCAAGCAGGCTTGACAGGATCCCGGCCAACACCAGGACGGCACCGAGCAATATGGCGAGGCTGACACTGTCGAGGGAAGCCATCCACCTTCCGGGTACGAAATCGCTGGAATTGCATCCTTATCGTCGGCGGACTCCCACGCCAACCCATTTTCTCCCGCTCGCGGCAATCTGCCCGCATTTTGCGGCCTTAACGCACTTCACTTGGCGGTGTATCGGTGGTCCGGCCGCGCCCTTTGTGGGATTCTCCGGCGCGCTCGAATCAACGCCTCCCGCCCGCTCCCCGACGAGACCGATAGACATGGACCTCAAAGACTTCATGGAGTTCGTGCAGACCACCGCGCGCAGCGTCGGGGCGGAAATCTCCTCGCCCTGGTTCTACCTGCAATTCGGGCTCATTCTGGCCGCGGCCGGCATCGCCTATGCCGCGGAAGCCGCCGTTCGCAGCCGCGTCGACATGACCTCGCTGGCGATGCGCTGGCCGCTGCCGCTCCGGCACTTCGTCCGGGTGATGGTCTCCAGCGCCTCGACGGCGGTTTTCACCCTGCTCGTGATCGTCTCCCGCGTGGTCATGTACCACGCGACCTGGCCGAGCCGCAGCTATCTCCTGATGGTCGCCGCCAAGCTGGGGCTGGCCTGGCTCGCGATCCGGCTCTTGACCTCGGTGCTGCGCAACGCCTTCATCGTCAAGCTGGTGTCGATCACGGCCTGGTTCGTCGCGGCGCTCTCGATCCTCGGCCAGCTCGATGCGACGGTCGACCTGCTCGACTCTTTCGCCATCGTGCTCGGCGGCCTGCGGCTGACGCCGTTGCTCGTGATCAAGGCGGGTGCGCTGCTGCTCATCGCGCTCTGGCTCACCAACATCGCCAGCAATTTCGCCGAGAGCCGGATCAACTCGACCACAGATCTGACGCCATCGGTGCAGGTGCTGCTGGTCAAGATCATCCGCATCGGCCTGCTTGCGGTCGCGATCGTGATCGCGCTCGGCACGGTCGGCATCGATCTCTCGGCGCTCGCGGTGTTCTCCGGCGCGGTCGGCGTTGGCATCGGTATCGGCCTGCAGAAGATCGTCGCCAATTTCATCTCGGGGATCATCCTGCTCGCCGACAAATCGGTGAAGCCCGGTGATCTCGTCACCATCGGCGACAACACCGGGCGGATCAGCGCGATGAAGACGCGCTATATTTCCGTCGCCGCCGGCGATGGCCGCGAATTCCTGGTGCCGAACGAGGATCTGGTGACGCAGAAGGTCGTCAACTGGACCTACACCGACAAGAACACGCTGGTGAAGATCGCCTTCGGCACCAATTACGACGCCGACCCGCGGCTGGTCTGCAAGCTCGCCGCCGAGACCGCGGCCGCTCACCCGCGCGCGCAGAAGGGCAAGCCGCCGAATTCCATCCTGACCGAGTTCGCCGAAGCCGGGATGAAGTTCTCGCTCACCTTCTGGATTGCCGACCCCGACGGCATGGACAACGTCAAGAGCGACGTGATGCTGGCGCTGTGGGACGCCTTCAAGCGCGAAGGCATCCGGGTTCCCTACCCGGTTCGCGAAATCCGCGTCCGCGGCGGCGCCCTGCCGGTGGAAACCATCATGGAAGTCCCGAATTAGGCCCGCTTTCAGGCGCAAGGCAGGGCAGGCCTGACTTGCATGAAGGCGCGCAATCATTAAATTGGGCGCGAAATCAAGCCTTTCCGCCGATATCGAGCCCACCCCAGAAGATTGCGCCCGCATGAGCTACGTCGAAGCTACCGATACCTCGCTCCGCAAGACCGGGCAGATCAAGCTGCATGGACCAAGCGCCTTTGCCGGCATGCGCAAGGCGGGAGCGCTGGTGGCGAAGTGCCTCGACGAGCTCACCGACATCGTCGGGCCCGGCGTTCCGACCGACCGCATCGACCAGTTCGTCCGCGACTTCGCGTTCAGCAACAATGCCTATCCGGCGACGCTGATGTATCGCGGCTACCGCTATTCAACCTGCACCTCGCTCAACCACGTGGTCTGCCACGGCATGCCCGGCGACCGTCCGCTGAAAGAGGGCGACATCGTCAACATCGACGTCACCTTCATCGTCGACGGCTGGTACGGTGATTCCAGCCGGATGTATGCAGTCGGCCCGATCGCACGCAAGGCGGAGCGGCTGATCGAGGTGACCTATGAGGCCATGATGCGCGGCATCGCCGCGGTGAAGCCCGGCGCCACCACCGGCGACATCGGCCACGCCATCCAGAGTTTCGTCGAGCCGCAAGCCATGAGCGTGGTGCGCGATTTCTGCGGCCATGGCCTCGGGCGCATGTTCCACGACGAGCCGAACATCATCCATATCGGCCGGCCCGGCGAGGGCGTGCAGCTCAAGCCCGGCATGTTCTTCACAATCGAGCCGATGATCAATCTCGGCAAGCCGCATGTGAAGATCCTCTCCGACGGCTGGACCGCCGTGACCCGCGACCGCTCGCTATCGGCGCAGTTCGAGCACTCCGTCGGCGTCACCGCGACAGGTGTCGAGATCTTCACGCTGTCGGAGCGGCACGGCGAGAAGCAGATCGGGTGATCCCGGCGGCTGACGTTCGCATTCGCCGGCTGGCGTGAAGCGGATTTGCCGCCGCAATTGACGGTTGCAAAAACGATTGCCCGCGGCAATGCTGGCGGCCGATGCCCGCCAAGCCCGACCACGACAAGAGCAAGCCCGAAGAAGCGCCGCACTATCTCGGCCATCGCGAACGGCTGCGCGAGCGCTTCTACAGCGCGGGTGCGGACGCGCTCAGCGACTACGAGCTGCTGGAGATGGCACTGTTTTCGGCGCTGCCGCGGCGTGACACCAAGCCGCTGGCGAAGTCGCTGATCAAAATTTTTGGCTCGTTCGCCGAGGTCGTGCACGCGCCGGTGGCGCGCCTGCGCGAGGTAGACGGTGTCGGCGAGTCCGCGATCCACCAGCTCAAGCTGCTCGCGGCGGCGGCGCATCGCGTCGCCAAGGGCGGGGTCAACAGCCGCAACGCGCTGTCGTCCTGGAACGAAGTGATCGACTATTGCCGCACCAGCATGGCGTTCGCCGACAAAGAGCAGTTTCGCCTGCTGTTCCTCGACAAGCGCAACCAGCTCATCGCCGACGAGGTGCAGCAGACCGGCACCGTCGATCACACCCCGGTCTATCCGCGAGAGGTGATCAAGCGCGCGCTGGAATTGTCCGCGACCGCGCTGATCCTGGTGCACAACCACCCCTCAGGCGATCCCTCGCCCTCGCAGGCCGACATCCAGATGACCAAGGCGATCATCGACATCGCAAAACCGCTCGGCATCGCCGTGCACGACCACATCATCGTCGGCAAGAGCGGGCATGCGAGTTTGCGCGGGATGCGGCTGATCTAGTAGCAATATCGCGGATCGACCGGGACATAGGAGCCGTCCCGGCGCTGCGCGTAGCAGCCGCGCTGATAGGCGTAATAGCCGGAGCGGCGGCGTTCGCCCTCGGAGGCGATCGCAGCGCCCGTGCCGGCACCGACGACGGCGCCGATGGCGGCGCCGCGGCCTCCGCCGATGGCGCCACCCACGATCGCTCCACCGACGCCACCGAGGATGGCACCGCCAATGGCGTCCTGCGCCGCCGCCTCATGAGCCGGCATCGCGATCACGACCGCCAGACATGCCGCGATAGCGAAACTTCCAATGCGAAGACCTCGAAGCATGCTCGCCCTCCCCTGTGGTCAGACGAGTCATAGCGCCGCAGCCGGATTCGGACCAGAAAAATCACCATTTCGGGACCCGGCGCGTCACGCTATGGCGTCGGAGGCTCGGATCGAAGGCGGCTCAGACCATGGCGCATGCGCAGCACGGGCCGGCCGCTTCATCTCATGCATCGACCCAGCGCTGCACGGCCTCGGCGGTGTCGGCTGGCGTGGTGTTGAAGCAGATCGCGGCGTCGGGCGCCAGGCGGTGGACGAGGTTGAGCACCTTCTCGAACAGCAGCAGACGCTCCCGAGGCTCGCGCAGCCCCGCGCCGATCACGATGCAGTCGAAATTCTCCTCGCGCAACGCTACCGTGACGGCGGCTTCCGCCGCGGCATCGAGATCGATCAGGCAACTCGTGACCTCGTAACCGAGATCGCGCAGGCGCAGCAGCTGCGCATCGATATAGTTGCGCACGAGCTCCGGCGTGAGCTGCGGGAATGCGCTGTAGTCCGCGTTGCCGGGTTCGATGCCGATCGCGAGGACGCGCGTGGTCATGTTGGACTCCCTGGCCAGACTGCCTCGCGTCGCTAACGGGGCAGCGGCCCTGCCGGTTCCGTCGCGGACCGCCGCCCTGATCCCGGTCCTGCCGCTCATTTTCCCGGCGAGGTTGTAACCCACTTCACACGCGGCGCCCCGGCGGCCTGCCAGACTTGCAGGAGATCACGCTGGCCTCACGCCCTGATCACGGCACCTGGTTCATTTCGACTGACGCGCAGTTGCGAAAACTCATTCATTGCGGGAGCGGAAAATGATTTCATTCGAGAGTCTGAAAAGCGAATACGAGCGTAATTGGGCCAATCTCGAGATCCGGCCTTCGCGCCTCTCCGACGCGAACGCGGTCGCACGCAAGGCCATCAACGGCAAGGCGACCTATCAGCAGATCGAGCGGTTGACCGGCGTGCCCTGGTATTTCGCTGCCCTCTGCCACTACCGCGAATCCAATTTCGATTTCGACACCTATCTCGGCAACGGGGAAACGCTCCATCGCGCGACGACGCTCGTTCCGAAAGGACGCGGTCCGTTTGCCACGTTCGTGGACGGCGCCGTGGACGCCTTCAGAATCGAGAATTTTGTCGGCGCTCACGACTGGGGGATCGCGCGGATTCTGTTCCGACTCGAAGCGTTCAACGGCTTCGGCTATCACGCCAAGGGCTGCAATTCGCCCTATCTCTATGGCGGTTCGACGCTGTATGGCCCGCCCGAGGCGAGGGCCGGCAAATTCGTCCGCGATCACGTGTTCGATTCGAACCACGTCGATTCCCAGCTCGGCACCGCGGTGATCCTGCATGCAATGATGTCGCTGGATTCCTCGATTACCCTCGACGGCAGCCCGCAATTCGCGAGCCGCGCCGAACCGGAGGATGACGCGGCGTCGACGATCGTCCTCATGCAGCAGGCGCTCAACAGGCTCGGCGCCAATCCGCCGCTCGCCCAGGACGGCATCAGCGGACCGAAGACCAGAACCGCGGTCTCGCAGTTTCAGCAGCAGAACGGCCTGAGAGATACTGGACTTCTCGACGGCGCCACGGTCGCCGCCCTCACCCGCGCGGCGCAGTCGAGCCCCACCGGGTCTGCCGGCGATATGTCCCGGATCATGAAGCGGCTGGAGGACCTCGCGCAATTGCTGCGGCCGCCGGTCGGCGGTGTGACGCCGGCAACGACGACATCGGGCAATACGCTGCCCGCCACCAATGATCCGATCAGCCTGTTCGAACGGCTCTTTTCCGTCGTCAACAAGTCAGCCCCCATGCCAGGACCAGTCACCCTCACCCGAACCAGCCCCGCTCCCGTCGACCAGTTGAAGCAGGTCGTCGACCTGCTCGGCACCTTGCTCAACCGGGACGGCAAGCCCGTCCTCGGCCAGGTCAATGGCGCGCTCGGCGAGACCATCGGCAAGATGCTCGACGGCAAGAAGACTGCGCTCGGCATCGGCGGCTCGCTGATCACCGCGCTGCTGTCGTCGGTGACGGCGAGCCCCAACGCGGGAGGACTCGCGGGATTGCTCGGGACGCTCGTGTCGGCGGTGCCGGGCCTCGGCCAGTTCGCGATGCCGATCTCGCTGGCGCTCACGGCCTGGGGCGTGCTCGGCAAGATGGAGAAGTGGGCCCAAGGCACCGCGCCGCCGCCCAAGCCGACGACGTAGCCTGCCACCATCCTTCGAGACGCCCGCCTATGGCGGGCCCTCAGGACGAGATTGCGTTTCGCGGCGCTACTGCCGCAGCATGATCAGGGGATCGGCGGTATCGGGGACGCGCCGCCATTGCGCGTTGTCGTCGGCCTCGAACTGCCAGGCCTCGCCGGCCTTCGACAGCAGGATGATCTGGCCGCGGTCTAGCCGCCATTGCGTCGGGTTGAACTGCGCGATGGCTGCATCGCATTTCGGCTTGAGGAAGACCTGGAAATTGTCCGGCCCGGCTTCCGTGTTGGTCAGCGTTAGCCCGCAGACAGGCTGGCCGTTGCCGCGCACGATCGACCAGTCGCCGATCATCTGGTCCATCGACTTCGCCATCGAGCGGGCAGCGGCGAGGTCTTGCAGGATGTAGACGCCCTCGCCCTGCCGCAGGCCCTCGAAGATGCCGGCCTCGACCTCGGTGAAGTCGATCACGGCCTCACCGCTCGCATCCTGCAAGCGGACGATGTCGAGACCCCTGACGCTCCACGCGACGATGTCCTTCGTGAAGGGCAGCGCGGCCTTGCAGGCCGGCTCCAGCTCGAGCTTGAAGCCTTGCGCCGCGGCGTCGGCCTTGAGCGTGACGACGCAGGTCTTGCTGCGCTCGGTGGTGGAGAGCTCCCACTGCCCGGGCATCTCCTTCTTCAGGGTCGTCGTATCCTGCGCCTGCGCGATGCCGATCGCGGCAACGCATGCCGCAGATGCCAGGACCCGAAGACCTCTCATCAGCGCCCCCTAAACGGCGTTTCCGCAACCGGCGTCAACGGCGCCTTGCCTGAGAACCAGGACTTGAGATTGTCGACCACGAGCTGATCCATCGCGTTGCGCGTCACCACCGAGGCCGAGCCGATATGCGGCAGCAGCACCACGTTCTGCATGGCCTTGAGCTCGTCCGGCACGTTCGGCTCGGCCGCGAACACATCGAGACCGGCGGCAAGGATGGTGCCGGACTTGAGCGCCTGGACCAGCGCCGGTTCGTCAATCACCGAGCCACGCGCGACGTTGACAAGCACACCGCGCGGGCCGAGCGCCTTCAGCACCTCGGCATTAATCATCTTTTCGGTAGCAGCGCCACCGGGCACGATCACCATCAGCGTGTCCACCGCCTTCGCCATCTCGATCAGGTCGGGGTAGTGCTTGTAGGAGACGTCCTTGGACGGGTTGCGGGTGTGATAGACCACCGGCACCAGCGAGGCATCGAGCCGGCGCGCGATCGCCTGTCCGATCCGGCCCATGCCGACGATGCCGACCTTGCGGTCGCGCAGCGAGCCGACGCTGAGCGGATAGTTCTGGGTCTGCCAGAGACCGGAGCGCACATAACGGTCGGCCTTGATGAACTCGCGCACCGTGGAGATCAGAAGCCCCATCGCGACGTCGGCGACCTCCTCGGTCAGCACGTCGGGCGTATTGGTGACGATGATGTTATGCTCGGCGGCGTATTTGGCATCGACGTGGTCGTAGCCGACGCCGAAGCTCGCCACCATCTCGATCTTGGGCAATTGCGACAGCGAATCCCGGTCGGCGCGCACGGTGTGATAGGTCACCGCCACGCCGCGGATCTTTTCGCGGATCGCCGGCGTCAGCCGCTCGAGATCGCCCCGCGTCTCCGCCTTGTGCACGACGAAATGATCGGAAAACCCGTTCTCGAGGATCGGCCGGACCGGCCCATAAATCAGAAGGTCGATCTTTTCGGACGAAATCGAACCGGTGGTCATCAGTTGTCCTTTCCAAGCGCGCTCTCGTGCCAGCGCCGTAAAACGAGGTGGGAAACTAGCGCCAGCACCCCATAGATGACAATCCCGGCCAGCGACAACAGCAGCAGCGCTGCGAACATGCGGGGTATGTTCAAGCGGTAGCCGGATTCTGCGATCCTGTAGGCGAGCCCGGAGCCGGCGCCGGCCGTTCCCGCCGCGATCTCGGCCACGACCGCGCCGATCAGCGACAGGCCGCCGGCAATGCGCAGGCCGCCGAGAATATAAGGCAGCGCCGCCGGCAGCTTGAGATAGCGCAGGGTCTGCTGTGGCGAGGCGCCATAGAGCTGGAACAGGCCCGCGAGGTTGCGATCGACCGAATTGAGCCCGAGCGTGGTATTGGACAGCACCGGGAAGAAGGCGACGATGAAGGCGCAGACCACGACCGCGGTCTGCTGCTCCAGATAGATCAGCAGCAGCGGCGCGATCGCGATGACCGGCGTGACCTGAAGCACCACGGCATAGGGGAATAGCGATGCTTCCATCCATTTGGACTGGTTGAACAGCAGCGCCAGCGCGATGCCGCCGACGCTGGCCGCGACAAAACCTTCAAGCGTGGTCAGCAGCGTCGCGGCAAGCGATTGCGACAGCACCGCCCAATCCTTGATCAGTGTCGCGAATATGACCGAGGGCGCCGGCAGCACGTAAGGCGGGATGTCCTTGATCCGGACCACGAGCTCCCAGGCGAGCAGTCCCGCCGCGAACACGATGACCGGTAGCGCGAAGCGCACCGCGCGTTGCGCGCCGGACGGCTTCGCAGTGACGGAAGCTTGCGCGTTCATAGCGTCGACTGCCCTGCATAGGACGGCGCCAGCGCCGCCGACACTTTCCGGCAATAATCGGAATAGGCGACTGAAGTGCGAAACTCCTCGCCACGCGGCTCGACCGTCTCGATGCGGAAGTCGGCCTGGATGCGGCCCGGCCGCGCGGTCATGACCACCACGCGCTGCGACAGATAGACGGATTCGAACACCGAATGCGTGACGAAGATGACGGTCTTGCCGAGCCTGCGCCACAGCGCGAGCAAATCGTCGTTGAGGCGGAAGCGCGTGATTTCGTCGAGCGCCGCGAACGGCTCATCCATCAGGAGGATATCAGGGTCTGTGACGAGCGCGCGCGCCAGCGACACCCGCATCTTCATGCCGCCGGAGAGCTCGCGCGGAAAGGCGTCGGCAAAATCGGCAAGCCCGACGCTTGCGAGCGCCTCATCGGCGCGCGCGCGCGATTCCGCCTTCGGAACGCCTGAGAGCTTCAGCGGCAACCGCACATTCTCGCGCACGCTGGTCCAGGGCATCAGGGTCGGTTCCTGGAACACGAAGCCGATGCCATGATCTGGGTGAACATGACCTGGCTGCGGTGTGCCCTCACGACGCGCCAGCCGGACGATTCCTGACGACGGCGCGCTGAGTTCGGCGATCAGCCGCAGCGCCGTCGACTTGCCGCAACCTGACGGCCCCAGCAGCGAGATGAACTCGCCCTTGCGCACCGCAAGATCGAGCGGGCCGAGCGCCATCAGGCCGTTGTCATAGGCCTTCGTCACGCCGCGCAGGCTGACAGCCAGAGCCGTCAGGCCGGTCTCGACCCCCGCCGACGTTTGGACTGATGACATCGGCCCTGCGCTACGGCTTGCTCGGGCGCAGCTCGGCGCCGACGCCCTTGTTGACGAAGCGCAGCGTATAGGATTTGCGGAAATCGAGGTCCGCCTTCACCACGCCCGCCTTCACCATCTTGTTGAAGAAGGAGGTGTAGCGCTCGTCGCTCATCGCGCCGATGCCGTTCTTCAGCGAATCGCCGGAATCGACGATGCCGTATTCCTTCATCTTGGCGACGGAATAGGCGAGCAGCTCGTCCGTCATCTCCGGATTGAGCTTCTTGATCATGGCGTTGCCCGCTGAATTGTCGCGGTAGATGTAATTGTACCAGCCGACCATGGAGGCATCGACGAAGCGCTGCACCAGGTCGGGCTTCTTCTCGACGACATCGCGGCGGCTCTCGATCAGGGTCGAATAGGTGTTGAAGCCGTAATCGGCGAGCAGCAACACGTTGGGCTTGAAGCCCGCGGCCTTCTCGACCGCGAAGGGCTCCGAGGTGACGTAACCCTGCATCGCGCTCTTGGGATTGGCGATGAAGGGCTGCGGATTGAAATTGTAGGGGCGAACGTTCTTCTCGCTGAAGCCGTATTCGGACTTCAGCCACTGGAAATAGCTGGTCATGCCCTCCTTGGAGACGAACAGCGTCAGCGGCTTGAGGTCCTCGATCTTGGCGACCTTGGCATCAGGCTGCGTCAGCATCACCTGCGGATCCTTCTGGAAGACCGCGGCGATCGTGACGACCGGGACGTTGTTGGCGACTGCGTCGAACGACATCAGCGTGTTCGCGGCCATGAAGAAATCGATCTTGCCGGCGATCAGCAGCATCCGGTTGTTCTCGTTGGGCCCGCCGGGCACGATGGTGACGTCCAGCCCGTATTTCTTGTAAGTGCCATCGGCGACGGCCTGGAAAAAGCCGCCATGCTCGGCCTCGGCGACCCAATTGGTGCCGAACATGACCTTGTCCAGGGTTTCGGCGCGGGCCGGGACGACCGAGACGAAAGCGGCCATCAGGCCCGCCGTTAAGGCTCGCCGCAGATGAGAGGGGCTCATGATGGGACTCCGTCGATCGCTTCTAGCCGATGTCCAAGCAACGCGATAAAACCGCAAGACATTCGGGGACGCGAGCCGGCCTGGCCCGCGTCCCCTGATACCCTAAATTACGCGACAAATTCGGGCAAAGAAACCTTGATGACGCCTTCCCGCGATTGGACCGAGATTCGCTGGGCCGATGCCAGCCTCGCGGAGGTTTCGCGCTGGATCGCGGTGCTGCCGCTGGCCGCGACCGAGCAGCACGGCCCGCATCTGCCGCTCGAGACCGACGTGCTGATCGCGGACGCCTATCTCGCGCGCGTGCGCGAGCTCCTGCCCGAGCGCGCTCCGGCCACTTTCCTGCCCGTTGAACCGATCGGGATTTCCACCGAGCATATTGACTATCCGGGCACGCAGACGCTGCCGACTGACATCGCGTTGAAAAAATGGACCGCGATTGGCGAGGACGTCGCGCGCCGCGGAGTGAAGAAGCTCGTCATTGTCACCAGCCATGGCGGCAACAGCGCGGCCATGATGCTGGTCGCGCAGGATCTTCGCGCGCATCGGAAACTGTTCGTGGTGACGACGTCGTGGTCGCGGCTGTCGGGCGCGGACAAGCTGTTCCCGGCCGACGAAGTGCGCCACGGCATCCACGGTGGCGCCATTGAAACCTCGATCATGCTGGCGCGCTATCCCGATCGGGTGCGCATGGATGCGATCGCGAATTTTCCCGCGAGCAGCATCGCGATGGAGCAGCAATATCGCTGGCTGTCGACGCAGCGACCCGCGCCGTTCGCCTGGCAGGCGCAGGATCTCCACGCGAGCGGCGCCGCCGGCAACGCGACGCTAGCCGTGGCCGCGAAGGGCGAGCAGCTGATCGACCAGGGCGCCGGCGCCTTTTGCGAGCTGCTTGCCGAGGTTGATAACTTCGACGTGAACAGGCTCGCAAAAGGCCCGCTCGGCTAGCGCTCATCCTTCTGGAATCATTCAGGAAAGAGCCAGACTCGAGCTCCGCCTTTGCCGAGTTCGAACCGGACGCGCGGAGCCTCCGTCCAACTCGGTACGCGGGCCACAACGGACCGCCTCAACCCGGATGGAGTTTCACATGTCGATCAAGACCAAGATTTTCGCAGTTGCCCTCACCGCGCTCACCCTGACCGGCAGCGTCGTGGCCACCACCTCGCAGGCGCAAGCCAAGCCGCTCGGCTGGGGCGTCGGCGTCGGCCTGGGCATCGCCACCGCCGCCGTCGTCGGCTCCGCGATCGCCGCCAGCAACGACCCCTATTACAACGGCTATCACCGCTGCGGCTGGGCCGCCCAGTACAACGCCTTTGGTCAGTACGTTGGCCGCGTGCGTACCTGCTTCTGATTTGAGTCCCTGAGGCCGATCTCACGTGGATCCCGCGTCCGACACGGGCGCCTCATCCACCCCGTGTCGTGCCCCCGACCCCGCCCGGATGTCCCCCCGGGCGGGGTCAACCGTTTTGGACCTTGGAATTTGTTGCAGTCCCGTCACATCGCGGTGCGAACCATCTCCTGCGACAATCCGCACTAGTTGCTATTGCGAATTAATCGCAATAAGGTCCGTAATGGGCAGAGGGACTTGGGAAGAAATCGCGTCGAATCGAGATCATCTCGGTCGACGGCGGGCGACCGAGAGCTGATGACAGGGCCGCCGCGAATCTGCAGGGATGTCGGTTGCGGCGAGTGGACACATTCGCGTTTGGGGGCGTGCGTTTTGACGTTGAGGGGTCACCGTTACAGGTATTTGCGAACGGCCGCGGCGATTGCCTCGGGTGTATTGGCTTTTCCGGCCGCGAGCCGCGCGGCTGATCTGCCGCTGAAGGCACCGGCGCTGAAGGCCGTCTATGACTGGACCGGCCTCTACATCGGTGCGCATGCCGGCTACAGCCTCGGCTCGTCGCGCTTCGCGCTGAACGACGGCACAGGCATTAGCGACAGCGGCGTCTTCAGCGGCATGATCGGCGGCGTGCAGGCCGGCTACAATTACCGGCTCAATTCCGGCTGGCTCCTCGGCGTCGAAGGCGATTTTTCGTTTCCGAACTACATCACTTCCAACTCGATCGTGTCCTTCCTGGCGACACCCGCCAACACCGTCACGCAGCAATGGGACTACACTGCGAGCCTGCGCGGCCGCGTCGGCTACACCAGCGGTCCCTGGCTGGTCTACGCCACCGGCGGCTTTGCATGGATGGGCGAGCGCTATTTCGACACGCCGGCCGCAGGCGAAGCAGTCCCGAAAATCCTGAACACGCGGCCCGGCTGGATCGCGGGTGCCGGCATCGAATACGGCTTTGCGCCGCATTGGAGCGCACGGCTCGAATATCTCTATAGCCGCTTCGACGGCGCCAATGTCGCCTTCTCCACAGGTGCCCAATACAATTCGTCGTCGCTCGACTTCCAAACGATCCGGCTCGGCCTCAACCGCAAGGTCGATTGGCCGGGCATGCCGGGCTACAATCCCAAGAGCTTGGGGATCGGCTCGCTAATCGACACCGAATCGGATCGCTGGGAGATCCACGGCCAGAGCACTTATCTGCCGCAAGGCTACCCGTCGTTCCCCGCCCTCTACACCGGGCCGAATTCGCTCTCGCCATCAAGGCAGGCCAAGGCGACCTGGAGCAACAGCCTGTTCCTGAACGCAAAGCTGTGGGACGGCGGCGAGGTCTACTACAATCCCGAACTGCTGCAGGGATTTGGATTGAACGACACGGTCGGCGCGGCCGGTTTCCCCAACGGCGAGGCGCAGAAGTCGAACTTCCCCTATCCGCACTACAACACATCGCGCCTGTTCGTGCGCCAGACATTCGGCTTTGGCGGCGAGCAGGAAGAGCTCGCGAGCGGCCAGTTGCAGCTCGGACAGAAGGTCGACGTATCCAGGCTCACGGTGCAGGCCGGCAAATTCCCGGTGATCGACGTGTTCGACGGCAACGCCTACGCCAAGGACACCCGCAAGGACTTCATGAACTGGTCGCTGTGGGCGCCAGGCGCCTTCGACTATTCCGCCGACAAGGTCGGCCTCACCTACGGCGTCACCGCCGAGCTGAATCAGAAGCAGTGGGCGTTGCGCGGCGGCTACTTCCTGATGGTCGCCGAGTCCAATTCGAATCATTTCGACACCAGGGTCGGCGAGCGCGGCCAGTACGTGCTCGAGCTCGAAACGCGCTTCTCCCTGCTTGGCCAACCCGGCAAGCTCAGGACCATAGGCTGGCTCGACAGCGCCAACATGGGCAGCTTCCGCGAGACGCTGGACAATCCCCCGCTCAACCTCGACATCGCGCAGACCCGGCGCGGCCGTCTGAAGTATGGCTACGTGCTCAACCTCGAGCAGGCGATCACCGAGGATGTCGGTCTGTTCGGCCGTTGGAGCTGGAACGACGGCAAGACCGAGACGCTGGCCTTCACCGACATTCACCGCAGCCTGTCTGGCGGTCTTTCGATCAAGGGCACGAAATGGGGCCGGCCCGATGACGTGATCGGCGTCGGCGGCGCCATCAATGCCATCTCGCAGGACTATCGCGACTTCCTGGCCGCCGGCGGCCTCGGTGTTCTCATCGGCGACGGCGCGCTCAACTACCGCCGCGAGCGCATCCTCGAAACCTATTACGCCTATGCGCTGAACAAGAGTCTCACCCTCACTGCCGACTACCAGCTGATCGTCAACCCCGCCTACAACGCCGATCGCGGCCCGGTGTCGGTATTTTCCGGGCGGCTACACGGCGAGTTCTGAGCGCTTCCGGCTACGTGACTTACGCAGCCCGGATCGCGTCCAGGAACTTCCCGACCTCGACCTTGAGGCGGCCGCTCTCGCCGGACAGCGACTTCGCTGACGCGAGCACGGTGGAGGAGGCCGATCCGGTCTGGCTCGCGCCGCGCTGCACGTCGACGATGCTGGCGGAGACCTGTTGGGTGCCGCGTGCCGCCTGCTGCACGTTGCGGGAAATCTCCCGCGTCGCCGCGCCTTGCTGCTCGACCGCGGAGGCGATCGCCGATGCGATCTCGGACATGCGGGTGATGGTGTCGCCGATCGACTTGATGGCGCCGACGGAATCCTGCGTCGCGCTCTGGATTCCCGTGATCTGCTGGCTGATCTCGCCGGTGGCCTTGGCGGTCTGCTCGGCGAGCGCCTTGACCTCGGAGGCGACCACGGCGAAGCCGCGCCCGGCCTCGCCGGCGCGCGCCGCCTCGATCGTTGCATTGAGCGCCAGAAGATTGGTCTGGCCCGCGATCTGGCTGATGAGCTCGACCACGTCGCCGATCCGGCCGGCCGCCTTGGCGAGTTCGCCGACATAGTCGTTGGTCCGCGCAGCCTGCTGCACCGCTTCGCCGGCCACCCGCGCGGAGTCCTGGACCTGCCGGCTGATCTCGTCGACCGAGGACGCCATTTCCTCCGCGGCCGCGGCGACGGTCTGCACGTTGCTGGAGGCCTGCTCGGAGGCGGCTGCAACGGTCGCGGTGACCTTTTCCGATTGATCGGCGGTGCTCGTCAGCGTTCCCGCCGACACTTCCAGCTCCGACGATGCCGACGACACGGTGTTGATGACGTCGCCGATCAACGCTTCGAAATCGCGTGCGATCTGGTCCACGCGCTGGCTGCGCCGGAGCTTCGCCTCGGCTTCCACCGCGGCGGCCTCATCGGCGGCCTTCTTGGCGGAGAGCGAATCCTTGAAGTGCTGGAGCGAGCCCGCCACCTGGCTGATCTCGTCATTGCGGCCGGTCACGGGAATCTCGACCTCGTGCTGCCCGGCGGCAAGAGTTGCGATCACGTCCGCGAGCCGGCTGAGCGGCGTCACCACGCGCCTGCGCAACATCATCGTCACGCCACCGAGTGTCCCCAGCAGCGCCAGCACCGCCACGCCCGCGAGCGCGAGCATCGCCAGCGCGCCGTCGCGCGCGGCCGAGGCGCGCTCGGCAGCTTCCGCCAGCGCGGCATCGCGGACGCCGTAAAACATCTGGATGGCGGGGACGATAATGCTGGCCAGCTCTTCGGCATTGATGCCGTACTTGCCGTCGCCACGTGCCGCGGGCATCTCCTTGTCCACGGCAGCGGCTGCTTTCCCGAAATAGGAATCCGTCGCCGCCTTCAGCGCGGTGGCGATCCGGGGCGGGCTTCCGAGCTGGTCGATGCCGGCCTCGATGCGCTCGCGGTCGGCCTCGACACGTCCCTGCATCCGATCCATCAGCGACAATTCGGCCGCCGTGAGCGGTCGGCGAGCGCTCAGCGCCGGCGACAGCGTGGCGGCGCGGCTGCCGGCCGAGACGCGCAGATCCTGCGCCGTTCGCGCCAGGCTCAACAGCGCCGCAAGCGTGGAATCGGCATTGATGACCTTGGCTTCAAGCCGGTTCATGATCGGCTCGATATTGCCGATGACCTCGGCAACGCCTGGAAGGAAGCCCTTGATTACAGCGCCGTCGCGCGTCGCCAGGGGCACGCTCATCGCGCGATCTGCCGCCGTGATGATATCCTTGAGCCGCCGCGCAGTACGGTCCAGGTTTTCGATCATCGCTCCGGAATCATCCAGCACCATGATGGCGCGCCTTGCCCCCTCGAACGCGCCATCGACCGCTTTCGCCGCCTTTGCGGCGGCTTCGATCTGGACCTGCGTCGCAGAATTCTCCTGGAAGATCGGGGAAATGTAGGGAGCACGAAGGCCGGCAACGTGCTGACTGACCATCAGGGTCGCACCGAAGGCCTCGACCGTCTTGATCGCATCGGAGCGGTTCGTGAAGATGCGCGCCTGGGGTATCAGCACCTCGGCGCCAAGGATGACTGCAAACACCGTCACCGTCAGCATCGACAGCGCAAAGAGCTTCCCGATCCGCATTCTGATCCCCGAATACATTCCTGCAAATGCCGAGAACCTAGCTGGTGGCCGCTAAGAGCCCGTTAAGCAACGGCATGCCCGTAGTTCCGCGGGGTATTGGGGAGTGCCTTCGGGGACGGGGTCGCCGAAGTTCCTTCGCGATGCCCGATGGGACAGAATCATCGGCATTTCTTCCTCGAATACCTATATCAAGACCTGTGCGGCCATCCGCGCCACACTCCCTTACCTCGGAACATCAATGCTCTCCGCCGAACTCGCCATCGTCGTCGTCCTGATCGTCATCAACGGCTTGCTGTCCATGTCCGAGCTGGCCGTGGTCTCGTCGCGCCCGGCCCGGCTGTCGATGCTCGCCGCCAAGGGCGTCCGCGGCGCCGAGCGGGCGCTGACGCTCGCGGCCGATCCCGGCAAATTCCTCTCGACGGTGCAGATCGGGATCACGCTGGTCGGCGTGCTCTCCGGCGCGTTCTCGGGCGCGACGCTCGGACAGCGGCTGACGCAATGGCTGCTCGAGCTCGGCCTGTCCGCAGGAATTGCCGACATCGTCGGAGTGGGCCTGGTCGTCACGCTCATCACCTACGCCACCCTGATCGTCGGCGAGCTGGTGCCGAAGCAGGTGGCGCTGCGCGACCCCGAGAGCATCGCGGTCAGGGTTGCACCCGCGATGCACGTGCTTGCGAAGGTCTCGCTGCCGCTGGTCTTCCTGCTCGATCTCTCCGGCAAGCTGATCCTCACGCTGCTCGGCCATGGCGGCAAGTCTGAAGAAAAAGTGTCAGAAGATGAGATCCATCATCTCGTCAGCGAAGCCGAAAACGCAGGCGTGCTCGAGTCAGGTGAAAAGGAGATGATCGCGGGCGTGATGCGGCTCGGCGACCGGCCGGTCGGCGCGATTATGACGCCGCGCACGGAGGTCAACGAGATCGACCTGAACGATACGCCGGAAAGCATTCAAGCGACCATCGCCAAGAGTCCGCATTCGCGCTTTCCGGTGTCCGACGGCGACCGCGACAAGCCGATTGGCGTGCTTCAAGCCAAGGACCTGCTGGTGGCCTTCATGAACGAGCGCACGCCGGATTTGCGCGTGCTGGTCCGCGAGGCGCCCGGCATTCCCGCCTCGGCCGATGCCCGCGACGTGCTGGCGATCCTGAAGGCTGCACCGGTGCATGTCGGCCTCGTCTACGACGAATACGGCGCCTTCGAAGGCATCGTGACGACGGCTGACATTCTGGAATCCATTGTCGGTGCCTTCCATTCCGAGGAAGGCCCGCCGGAACCAGCCTACGTCAAGCGCGCGGACGATTCGCTGCTGGTCTCAGGCTGGATGCCGGTCGACGAATTCGGCGAGCTGCTCGGCATCGAACTGCCGCCGCACCGCTACAACACCGTCGCCGGCCTCGTGCTGCAACAGTTCAACGTGCTGCCTGATGTCGGCGACGCCTTCGACTTCGGCGACTGGCACATCGAGGTGGTCGATCTCGACGGGCGGAGGATCGACAAGATTCTCGCGAGCCGGCGGAGCGAAGTAGAGACGGGGTGAGCGAGCGGCGACGTGAGGTGGTGCTGAACTCTCCACGTGTGGTCCCAGCCCTCACCCGAACCTCACCCCGATCCGCTTTTCCTTGCGCCAGATCACGGTGCAGGCGAGATGTTTTCCGTCGGCCTGCACAAGCAGGCTGAAATGGTCGGGGATGCCGACGGGACTGCTGACGTCGAGCGCGGCGCCGGTATCTGACAGGTTGCGGATAGTGCAGTCGATCGCGCCGCCGCCGCCGAACTCGATCGTTCCGGCCTTCAGCACGCGATGCCTTGCCTTGTCGCGCCGCTCGTCCATGGGAACAATCTACACCCAAAGTTGAATCAAACGTTAAACGCACCCCCCGCGATGCTTTTGCGCGCGCGGCCGCGGCCCTGCAAGTGGACCGGCGTCCTACAGCGCCGGCTGGAACGTCTCCGTCCGTGCCATCCGCCAGGCGTCGCGGAAGCGTGGGTCTTCGGTGCCTTCGAGCAGTTCGCCCGGACGCAGCGACGGATAAAGCTGCGCGAAGGATTTCACGTCCGTCGTCGAGGTGCGCTGGGAGAAGTGGATCGGGCGCAGCTGCTGCGGATGTTCGAGACCGGCCGCGGCGATCAGCTCGGTCAGCGAGTGCAGCGTCGCCAGGTGATAATTGTGCACGCGGTCGATCTTGAGCGGCACATAGAGTGCGCGCGCCCGCGTCGGGTCCTGCGTCGCGACGCCGGTCGGGCAGCGGTCGGTGTGGCAGCTCAGCGACTGGATGCAGCCGAGCGAGAACATGAAGCCGCGCGCCGAATTGCAGTAGTCCGCGCCGATCGCCATGGCGCGCGCCATGTCGAACGCGGTGGCTATCTTGCCGGAGGCGCCGATCTTGATGCGGTCGCGCGCGTTGATGCCGATCAGCGCGTTGTGGACGAAACTGACGCCCTCGCGCATCGGCATGCCCAGATGGTCCATGAACTCCAGTGGCGCGGCGCCGGTGCCACCCTCGTTGCCGTCGACAACGATGAAGTCGGGATAGATGCCGGTCTCGATCATCGCCTTGCAGATCGCCAGGAATTCCCAGGGATGACCGATGCACAGCTTGAAGCCCGTCGGCTTGCCGCCGGAGAGCTTTCGCATCTCGCCGATGAACTTCATCATGCCGACAGGCGTCGAGAAGGCGCGATGCGAGGCCGGCGAGATGCAATCCTCGCCCATGGCGACCCCGCGGATCTTGGAAATCTCCTCCGAGACTTTCGCCGCCGGCAGCACGCCGCCATGACCGGGCTTGGCGCCCTGGCTGATCTTGAGCTCGACCATCTTGATCTGGTCCTGGGTCGCGACGCGCGCGAAGGCTTCGGGATCGAAGGCGCCGTCGAGATGACGACAGCCGAAATAGCCCGAACCGATCTCCCAGATGATGTCGCCGCCCATCTCCGCGTGATAGGGGCTGAAGCCGCCCTCGCCGGTGTCGTGCGCGAAGCCGCCCTTCTTGGCGCCGGCATTCAGCGCGCGCACGGCGTTCGGGCTGAGCGCGCCAAAACTCATGGCGGAAATGTTGAATACCGAAGCCGAATACGGCTTGGCGCAATCCGGGCCGCCGATGGTGACGCGGAATTTCTCCTCGGCATGCGTCTTCGGCGAGACCGAGTGATGCATCCACTCATAACCCTGGCGGTAGACGTCCTCCTGGGTGCCGAACGGACGCTTGTCGAGCTGCATCTTGGCGCGCTGATAGACCACCGCACGGATGTCGCGCGAGAACGGCATGCCGTCCTTCTCGCTCTCGAAGAAATACTGCCGCATCTCCGGGCGTATCTCTTCGAGCAAAAAACGGATATGGGCCGAGATCGGGTAGTTGCGCAGAACG
Source organism: Bradyrhizobium sp. 23 (assembly GCF_023073295.1). Taxonomy (NCBI): domain Bacteria; kingdom Pseudomonadati; phylum Pseudomonadota; class Alphaproteobacteria; order Hyphomicrobiales; family Nitrobacteraceae; genus Bradyrhizobium; species Bradyrhizobium sp. 23. The sequence goes on from NZ_JADPJF010000103.1 coordinate 357,820, forward strand.
GCGTGGCCCTTCTGCATGAGGTCGCGGACGCCAAGCGCCGTCAGCGCGCCGAAGATCAGGATCGGGATCAGCAGGATGTCGAAGATCTTGCCATCGGCAAATCCGATGCCGGTCAGCAGCGCCGTGACCACCGCGCAGATCGTCAGGACGATGAAGCGCGGAGAGAATGGCAGCAGCAGGGTTTCCATGATCCCCTCTTCCGCCAGCGGCAGCCGTTTGACCGACGGGTTGGGCGATTCCTGCGTTTTGTTCTCGTCGGCCACGATTCCCATCCTCTCGCCAGCATGAGGCGGTACGATACGCCCGCGCCTGTCATACGGATATGACGCGGCGGTTGTTTCACGCTAGCGAATTCGGCGGGGACAAATCAATCAGCCCGATGGGCGGGCTGCTGCGGTGCAGCAGGGCTCGGGAGGGACGGGCATTAACCGGTCAAGGCGCTTTACTCAGGCAAACGTCCTGGCTTTTGCCAGGACGAGACCGAGAGGGCCTACCGCTCGACGAACGCCTTTTCGATCACGAAATGGCCGGGCTTGTTGCCTGAGCCCTCGACGAAGTCGCGGCCTTCGAACATCAGTTTCAGCTCTTCGAGCATCGCCGGGCTGCCGCACATCATGATGCGGTCGGTCGCGATGTCGAGCGGACCCTGGCCGATGTCGTTGAAGATCTGCTCGGAGCTGATGAGGTCGGTGATGCGGCCGCGGTTCTTGAACGGCTCGCGGGTCACGGTCGGGTAGTAGATGAGCTTGTCCGCGAGCAACTCCCCGAACAGCTCGTCCTCGCGAAGACCGGCGACGAGCTTCTCGCCATAGGCGAGCTCGGAGACCTGGCGGCAGCCGTGCACCAGCACGATGCTGTCGAACTGGTCGTAAACCTCGGGATCCTTGATCAGGCTGGCGAAGGGCGCGAGGCCGGTGCCGGTCGAGAGCAGCAGCAGCCGCTTGCCGGGAATGAGATTGTCGGTGATCAGCGTGCCGGTCGCCTTGCGGCCGACCAGGATGGTGTCGCCTTCCTTGATCTTCTGGAGACGCGACGTCAGCGGGCCGTCCTGAACCTTGATCGAGAAGAACTCGAGCTCTTCCTCGTGATTAGCGCTCGCCATGCTGTAGGCGCGGAGCAGCGGGCGGCCCTCAACCTCGAGGCCGATCATCGCGAACTGGCCGTTCTGGAAGCGGAAGCCGGAATCGCGGGTTGCGCGAAAGCTGAACAGGGTGTCGGTCCAGTGCTGGACGGAAAGAACCTTCTCTCGGTAAAACGCGCTCATGATTTTCGATATTCCGAATAATTGCGGTTTTAGGGCAAAAGCGTTGCCGGCCCCTGAAAGCGGAGCGGACACCATTGCCATGGCGGAGGATTTCGCGAGTGTGATCTACGCCATTGAGACCAATAATCAACCTCGTTCCGAATGCAATTGATGCCGGTCAAACCGGCATTTGCGGCGGAAATGGTCACATCATTAATGGATCTGCTGTCCGGCGTATGCGGAGGGCAATTTCTTTTCCCTCCGGGGCCCGAATACAGCACTTAATTTCCGCCCCGCTCGCGAGAATTTCATTAAGAATAGCTCTGATTTTCCTCGGGTTGGCGCCGTTTCCCGGATTCTTCCGGCTTTTGGCGCCAAGAGCGACTGGAACTGGCGACTGCGACTGGCGACAGAGACACATGGCGAGCAGCGAGCGGATCATCGTCCAGGCGATCAAGCGCTATTGCGCGAACCATGGCATCGCGCTCGATGTCCGCGCCGATGGCTGGCTGCTCGCGATGCGCCGGGGCGAGCAGCGCCACTTCGCGTTCGGCTACGACATCGGCCTCAACAGCGCCATCGCGCACCGCCTGGCCAACGACAAATCGGCCACCGCCGAAGTGCTCACGCTCGAGGGCGTGCCCTGCATTCCCCATCGCCTCTTCCTCAATCCGAAGTTGGGCGAGAAGGTTGTCGGCGTCGCCTGGCGAGAGGCAATGCTGGCGCTGCTTCACGACAATCCGCAAGGCGTGGTGGTAAAGCCGAACGAGGGGACGTCGGGACGATCCGTCTTCAGGGTCACGACGGAAACAGAGCTCGATCATGCGGTTGGCGAAGCCTTTTCGATGAGCGCCGGACTCGTGATCTCGCCCTATGTCGTGATCGAGGATGAAGTTCGCGTGGTCCTGCTCGATGATGTGCCACTCGTCGTCTACAGCAAGCAGCGCGGCTCGGATTGGCGGCACAATCTCGATGCGGGTGCAAAGCCCGTGCTGATGCAGGACGGCGATCTTCGCGCAGCCTGCGCAAAGCTCGCCATCGACGCCGCCAATACCATCGGCATCACCTTCGCCTCGATCGACCTCGTGCACGTTGACGGCGTCTGGCGCGTGCTCGAGATCAATTCCGGCGTGAAGATGGAGATGCTGGCGAAGCTGCATCCGGAGCTGGTGCAGAGGACGTACGATGCAGCGCTGGATTGGGTGTTTGGGGACGAACACTGAGCGACACGCGCGCTGGCGACTTCAACCAACCGCCAACCGATACGCAGCCTTGGCATTCACGCCGAACGCCTTCTCCCGCACCTGCGGCCCGAGCTTCATCAGGCAGGCCCCCAGCGCGCCCGTGATCTCACCATAGCTCCCCGCGAGCAAACATACCGGCCAGTCCGAGCCGAACATCAGGCGATCCTCGCCGAAGCATGTCGCGGCGTGCGCGACGAACGGAAACAGCCGTTCCGCATTCCAGTCGTTCCACACCGCTTCCGTCGCCAGCCCCGAGACCTTGCACCAGACATTGCCGCAGGCCGCGAGTGCCGCGATGCCGTTGGACCATCCAGTGCTTCCGCCATCGGCGATCGGCGGCTTGGCTGCGTGGTCGAGCACGAAGCGCGCCTGCGGGAAGACCTGTGCGGTTGCGATCGCGGCCGGCAGCTCGCGGGTGCGGACCAGGAAATCGTAGGCGAGATCGTGCGCGAACACGGCCGTGAGGCCGCGCTGAACGTCCTCGCGCAACAACCAATCCGGGTCGGCCTCGTCATGGACCTGGTGGCGGATGCCGACCAGCTTGTCGCCGCCGGGCGAAGCACGCAACTGCTCCAGCGTATCGCCAAGTGCAGCGTCGGTCAGATCGGCCCAGCCGACGACGCCGATCACCGAGGGCGTCGCATGCGCGATCCGCAGGAATTCCTCGGTCTCAGCCAGCGCGGAGCGGCACTGCACCAGGATGCTCGCGTCGATGCCGTTCGCGCTCAAAAGCGGCGCGAGATCGGCCGGACCGAAGGCACGCCGGATCGGCGTGAGCTCGGGCGCGTCCATCCAGGGATAGTCGGCGCGCGCCGGATCCCAGAAATGCTGGTGAGCGTCGATGATCATGCCTTACGCTCCGCCCGGCAATGGCGCGCGGGCGTCGACGAGTTTTCGCCCACGCAGCTCCTGCCAGAACGCCGCCGGCACTGCCATCTCCAACATCGTGATGTTGTCGGCAATTTCCGCGGCATTGCGCGCGCCCGTCACGGCGACCGTGACTGCCGGATGGGCCATGCAGAACTGCAGCGCGGCGGCTTTCAGCTCGGTGCCGTGCTTGCGGCAGAGCTCGTCGAGCGTGAGCGCGCGGGCGACGAGTGCCGCATCGGCATCCTGATAATTGAACTTCGCGCCCGTGTGCGGATTGGCCAGGATGCCGCTGTTGTAGATGCCGCCGAGCAGGATGCCGATATTCTTCGCCGCGCAGACCGGGAACAGCGCATCCAGCGCGCCCTGGTCGAGCAGCGTGTAGCGGCCGGCGAGCAGGAAGCAGTCGACCGGAACGGCCTCTGCAAACCGGACCAGCATGTCCGACTGGTTCATGCCGGCACCGATCGCCTTGACGGTACCGTCCCCGCGCAGGCGCTGGAGCGCGCGGAAGGCGCCGGCGACGGCGTCGTCATAGTGATCGTCGGGATCATGCACGAGCAGGACATCGACGCGGTCGAGCCCAAGCCGCGCCAGGCTTTCCTCCACCGACCGCATCACGCCGTCATAACTGAAATCGAACACCGGCCGCTCGCGCGACGTGCCCTTGTAATGCTCGTCCTCGGCGGCAGCGCCATCGGGCGCACGCAGTAGACGGCCGACCTTGGTCGAGATCGCGTAGGAGTCACGGGGTTGTTGCCGCAGGAATGCGCCAAGGCGTCGCTCCGCGAGGCCAAAGCCGTAGAGCGGCGCGGTGTCGAAGAAGCGGATTCCGAGCGACCAGGCGCTTGCGATGGTCGCTTCCGCATCGGCATCGCTGACGGGGGTGAACAATCCGCCGAGCGGGGCAGAACCGAGGCCGAATGAGGTGACATCGAGCGAGCCGAGCCGCGACCTTTTCATTCCCATTGCCTCAACAGTCCTCCCCAACAGCCAAAATCATCTCTCCCGCTTGCGAAAAGCGCAAGCGGGAGAGGCAGGCAGGAGCGCGGGGCTGGCGACGCTCCTACTTCAACATCTGCGCAACGTTGTCCTTGGTCACGAGATCGAGGCCGGTATAAACGATCTCCGGCACCTTCTCGCCCTTCTTGATGGCGAGCAGCGTGTCCATCGCCTTCTCGCCCATCTCGAACGGACGCTGGCCGACCAGCGCATTGGCGTAGCCATCGCGCAACAGCTCGAGCTGCATCTTCAGCGTATCGGCCACGACAAGCGTGAACTTGCCGGAATCGATATCCTTCTTGTACCTGGACGCGAAGGCCTTGAAGCCTTCGGGGGCGAACATCGGCCAGCCGCCAATGGGAACGATCGCGGCGAGGTCGGGCGTCGCGGTGCGCATGTCAGTCATCTGCTGAACCGCCAGCGCGGGATCGTCGTTGCAGAAGGTTGGAGAGCCCGCGACCTCGGTCCATTTCGAGCCCTTCAACGCCTCGCGGACGCCGTCGACGCGTTCGGCGAGGTTCTTGGCGCCGGGACCACCCGAGACCATGGCGTATTTGCCGCCGTCGGGCCGCAGCTTCAGGAGCTCCTTGCCGAGGGCGACGCCGAACTCCTTGTTGTTGGTGCCGATATAAGCGACGCGCTTGGCGCCGGGCGCATCGGCGTCGAAGGTGATGACAGGGATGCCGGCCGCGGTCGCCGCGTCGATCGACTTGGTCATCGCCGCGACGTCGGCAACCGAGATGGCGAGGCCGTCGACCTTCTGGGTGACGAAGTCCTGGATGATCTGGGCCTGCGTCGCCGGCTCGTGCTCGACCGGCCCCTTGTAGATGCACTCGATATTGCCGAGCTCCTTGGCACGCTTCAGGCAGCCGTCGCGCGCGAAGTCGAAGAACGGATTGTTCATCGCCTTGGGCACGATCACGAACCGGTAGTTTGCGGCAAACGCCGGCGTAGCCATCATCGCCACCGCGATGCCGGCAAGTAGAAATTTCCTCATCGTCTCCTCCACCCTTCTTTGGCGCCTGTCCTCTCAAGATCGTCCGGGAAGTGGACAGGCGGCATTTTCGTTGCCGTCCCGGAACGACGTCGTTTCAGATCATCCGCGAGCGGATGCGGTCGACCAATACGGCCAGGATGATGATCACGCCCACCAGCGTCTGCTGCCAGTAGGAGCTGACCTGGGCGAGCACGAGGCCGTTGCGGATCACCTCGAGCAGCACGCAGCCGACGATGGCGCCGAGTGGACCACCGATGCCGCCGGCGAGATTGGCACCGCCGATGACGGCCGCAGCGATCACGTTGAGCTCGTAGGACGTCGCCATGTTGGCCGGCGCCGATCCGAGCCAGCCCGAGATGATGATGCCCTGGAGGCCTGCGGCGAGCGCGCAGATCACATAAACCTCGATCTTCACCCGCACGACCGGGATGCCGGTGAGTTCGGCCGCCTTCTCGTTGCCGCCGAGCGCGAACACGTGACGGCCGAACGAGCTGTGGTGCAGCACCACGGCCATCGCCAGCGCGAGGACGATCAGATAAATGAATGGCACGGGCACGCCGAGCACGTCGCCGGAGGTGAGCGCGTAGAAATAATCGGCATCCGGCCCACCGGGAAAGCTGCCCCGTCCGTTGGAGACGACATAGCCGAGCCCGCGCACGATCGAGAGCATGCCGAGGGTGGTGACGAACGGCGACAGGCCGAGCACCGCGATACAGAAGCCGTTGACGAGGCCGGCGAGCAGCGCGACGCCGAGGCCGGCGAGGAGCGAGACCACCAGGATCAGGCCAGGGACATTGGCAAGCACGGTCTTGCCGTCGGCCGCCATGTGCACGAACAGGGATCCCGCCGGCGAGCCGGGCGCCGACAGCTCGGTCATCACCATCGAGGTGACCATGGCGGAGAAGCACATCATCGAGCCGACCGACAGATCGATGCCGCCGGTGATGATCACGAAGGTGACGCCGAGGGTGGCGATAGCGATGAAGGAGAAATTCTTCGCCACGTTCTGCATGTTGCCTTCGGTGAAGAAGTACGGGCTGGCGAAATGCATGACTACCAGCAGCACTGCCAGCGCGAGCAGGACATAGCCGGTCTGGGACGCGAAGATGCCGCGCTGCCACCATCTGATCTTGCCGACATTCGAGAAGGTGATCGGGGATTCCATGGGCATGGCCATCACGCCGCCTCCTTCGCGCCGGTGATCAGGGCGGTGACTTCCTCGGGGGAGGTCTGGTGGATGGGCTTGTCGGCCCGCTTTTCGCCGCGGCGCATGACGATGACGCGATCGCACACCGCGAACACGTCGGGCATGCGATGCGAGATCAGCATCACGGCAACGCCCTGCTCCTTCAGCCGGTGGATCAGGCCGAGCACCTGTTCGACCTGGCGGACCGAGATCGCGGCCGTCGGCTCGTCCATCATCACCAGCTTCGCGTTGGAGAGCCGCGTCCGCGCGATCGCAACCGCCTGGCGCTGGCCGCCCGACATCTGCTTGACGAGATCGTCGGGGCGCGTCTCCGAACGCAGCTCGCCGAACAGCTCCAGCGCACGCGCCGCCATTGCCTTGTGGTCGAGCAATGCGAACGGCCCGATCCTGCGCTTCAGCTCGCGGCCGAGAAAGACGTTGGCCGCTGCGGTGAGATTGTCGGCGAGCGCAAGGTCCTGATAGACCACCTCGATGCCGACGCCGCGGGCATCGATAGGCCGGTTGAAATGAACCGCACTGCCCGCGAAGCGGATTTCGCCGTGGCTGGGGCGGAAATTGCCGGCGATGATCTTGACCAGCGTCGACTTGCCCGCGCCGTTGTCGCCCATCAGGCCGACGACCTCGCCGGGAAGGACCTGCATGTCGACATCATGCAGCGCGCGGATCGCGCCGAACTCCTTGCCGATGCCGGCCAGCTCGAGGACCGGTGTCGCTTGTGCATTTGTCATCAGCGGCCTTCCTCAGACGTAGCGGTTGACGAGGGATTCCAGATATTCCTGCCGGCCCGAGCGCGGCTGCGGGTCAAAGCCCGGGCCGTGCGCGCGGTCGGCAAGTTCGGCAAGCGAGCGCTGGCCGCCGAGAATGGCGCGGCCTTCAGGCCCGGCCCATCCCTCGTAGCGTTTCGCGAGCGGCCCAGTGAGCACGCCGGCGTCGAGCATGTCCGCAGCGGCGAGCAACGCCCGCGCGCAGGCATCCATCGAGCCGACATGGGCATGGATCAGATCGTCGGGATCGATCGACTGGCGGCGGATCTTGGCGTCGAAATTGAGCCCGCCGGAGCTGAAGCCGCCGCGGTTCAGAAGCTCGTGGAACACCAGGGCGAGCTCGGGCACGTTCATCGCGAACTGGTCGGTGTCCCAGCCGAGCAGATCGTCGCCGCGGTTGATGTCGAGCGAGCCGAACACACCCAGCGCCTCCGCCAGCGCGACCTCGTGATGGAAGGAGTGGCCGGCGAGGATGGCGTGGTTCTGCTCGATGTTGAGCTTGACGTCCTTCAGCAGGTCGTAACGCGCGAGGAAGCCGTAGCAGGTGGCGACGTCGAAATCATATTGGTGCTTGGTCGGCTCCTTCGGCTTCGGCTCGATCAGGATCGGTCCCTTGAAGCCGATCTTGTGCTTGTGCTCGACCACCAGCGAGACGAAGCGGCCGAGCTGGTCGAGCTCGCGCTTGAGATCGGTGTTGAGCAGCGTCTCGTAGCCCTCGCGCCCGCCCCACAGCACGTAGTTCTGGCCGCCGAGCCTGTGCGTCACCTCCAGCGCGGCGCGGACCTGGCCGGCGGCATAGGTGAATATCTCCGGGTCTGGATTGGTGGCCGCGCCCGCCATGTAGCGGCGATGCGTGAACAAATTGGCGGTGCCCCAGAGCAGGCGCACCTTGCTTGCGGCCATCTTCGCTTCGAACAGATCGGCGATGGCATTGAGGTTGGCAACAGATTCGCCAAGCGAGTTGCCTTCCGGCGCCGCATCGACGTCGTGGAAGGTGAAGAAGGGCACGTCGAGCAGGCGAAACAACTCGAAGGCGACGTCAGCCTTGGCGTGCGCCTGCGCCATTGCATCGGTGCCGTGGTGCCAGGGCCGCAGGAACGTCTCGCCGCCAAAGGGATCGCCGCCGGGCCAGCACAAGGAGTGCCAGTAGCAGACCGCAAAGCGCAGATGGTCTTCCATCCTGCGGCCATGGATGAGGCGGTCCTTGTCGTACCAGCGGAAGGCAGGCGTGTTGCCCGCATCTCCGCCGGCGAAGGCGACAGGTACGCTTGTATCGAAGAATTTCACTGACGCAGTCACTCAGGCACACTCCTTCAACGCGGGATAAAGTTCGCGCCAGCGGCGATAGGCCTCGTCATAGGCCGCGCTGGTCGATGCGCGAGGCGTAAAGCTCGCGAGCCGCCGCGGACGGGTGCAAACCGCAGCCGCGTCTTCGCCGGTGGCGGCGAGCCGGCCGAGCCTGGCGGCGCCGAGCGCCGCACCGACCTCGCCCTCCTCGACGCGATGGACGGGAATGCCGAGCACATCGGCGCAGATCTGCGCCCACAGCGGCGAGCGCGAGCCGCCGCCGACGAGATCAACCTCGGCAAGCGGTCCGCCGGCCGCGCTCAGCGCCGCCAGATTGTCGCGCGCAGCGAAGGCGACGCCTTCGAGGACGGCCTGAACGATCTGGGAGCGCCCGGTCGCACCGCGCAGGCCGACGAAGGCACCGCTGGCGGCGGCATCGTTGTGCGGCGTGCGCTCGCCGTCGAGATAAGGCAGGAATTTGACCGGACTCGGTCCATCGACGCGCTCGCCGAGCGGCGCCAGCAGCGCTGGCGCCGGCGTCTCCATCACGCCCGCGAGCCAGGCCAGCGAAGCCGCCGCCGACAACATCACGCCCATCTGATGCCAGCGGCCGGGCAGCGCGTGACAGAACGCATGGACCGCCGAGGCCGGCGCCGGTGCAAACCGATCGGTGACGCGGAACACCACGCCTGAGGTTCCCAGAGACAGAAACGCATCGCCCGGCGCGATGGCGCCGAGCCCGATCGCGCTCGCGGCATTATCGCCGGCGCCGCCGGCGACCACGACATCCCTAGTCATGCCCCAGCGTTGAGCGTAGTCCGGCGCGAGCGTCGCGCTGACGTCGCTGCCCTCGACCAGGCGTGGCATGTGATGGAGATCGAGCCCGGTGGCATGCAGCAGCAGGGGCGACCAGCGGCGCAGACCGACGTCGAGCCACAGCGTGCCGGCCGCGTCCGACATGTCCTCGACCATCTCGCCGGTCAGGCGATAGCGGACATAGGCCTTCGGCAGCAGCACCTTTGCGACCCGCGCGAAGATTTTCGGCTCGTGCCTGGCGACCCAGAGCAGCTTCGGCGCGGTGAAGCCGGGCATGGCCAGATTGCCGGCGATCGTGTGCAGCGACGGGCAGCGCCGCTCCAGCGCGACGCATTCGGCGTGCGAGCGGCCGTCGTTCCAGAGGATCGCGGGACGCAGCGGCCGTCCGTCCTCGTCCAGCAGCGTCGCGCCATGCATCTGGCCGGATAGCCCGATGCCGCGCACCCGTGCGACCTCGCGCGGATGGCGGGCGGCCAGATCGTCGACCGCGCCGACCGCCGCATCGACCCAGGCATCGGGATCCTGCTCGGACCACAGCGGCGCGGGATGCGACAGCGCAAGCTCGCGCGCCGCCGTCGCGACAACCGCGCCGGCTTCGCTCACGAGCACCGCTTTCACACCTGATGTGCCGATGTCGATTCCGAGATACACGCCGTCCTCCCTTTCGCCTGTTGCGGTGCGCGAACTCAAAGTCGCCTTATCCGCAACGGGTCGTTTTGAATTCCACCTGCCGCTAAGGCAGATTGTCCCGCATCACGATGTCGATCCTGATCTTCTCCTGTTCGCGCAAGATCGGCTCGCCACGGGCGA
>NZ_JADPJF010000103.1:368130-370652 GCF_023073295.1 Bradyrhizobium sp. 23
GCGCGAGCAGCACGCGCACGGCGGCGCGCGCTTCGTGTCCGGGGTTCTGCGAGATAGCGGCATGCATCACGCCCTGCAGCAGCAGCCGACGCGTCAACGCGGTGAGGTCGTGTCCGACGAACACCACCTGCTTGTCGCGACTGGCATCGCTCAACGCCTTTTCATTCAACGCGTTGGCGACGCCTTGCGTACCGGCGCCGACATTATAAAGACCCACGATGTCGGCATGCCGGCTCAACAGCCGCGTCAACACCTGCTCCGAACGCGCGTCCTCGTCGCGCCCTTCGAGCACCGGCAGCACGCTGAGGCCGGGGAATTCCGACGCCATCACCTGGTTGAAGCCAAAAATGCGCTCGGCATGATCGCGCAGGCCCTGCGAGCCCGCGACGATCGCGACCTTGCCGGACTTTTGTCCGACCAGCCGCCCGACCAGCGCGCCGGCAGTCCGCCCCGCAGCAATGTTGTCGATGCCGACATAATGGTGCCGGCGCGACGACGGCACGTCCGAGACCAGCGTCACGACCTTGGCGCCGGCATCGACGAGATCGTCGATCGCGGCGCGGACCCTGGGATGATCCAGCGCCACCACAGCGACACCGTCGTAATCATCCGAGAGCCCTTCCAGGGATGCCGCGAGCATGGACGGATCGAACACGTCGGTCGCGACGGTCTCGACGCCGAGGCGGCGGGACGACAACCAGCCCGACATCTCGCCGAGATAATCCTGGATCTGCTGCATGAACGGGTTCGGCCCCGACGGCATCACGAAGGCGAAACGGCGGGCGCGGCCGCGGGCGAGCTCGGCGGCGGCCACGTGCGGCTGGAACGAATTGCGCTCGATCGCCTCCTTGACGCGCCGGACCGTATCCGGCCGCACGCCCGGCCGATTGTGCAGGACGCGGTCCACCGTCGCGAGGCTGACGCCGGCCTGGCGGGCGATGTCCTTCAGCGTCAGCGCGGTCGTGGTGAGCGTCTCGGCCATGGCTGAAGGCTAGCAGAGGTGTTTTGAGGTACGCAACTCATTTTGAGAGGCGGCAGCCATTTTCCCGCAGCTCAGCCCAGGAACAGCCTTTCCCGTCCGCCGTTGCCGCCCTGTGCATAACGATATCACCCATGATCCGGGCGAGGGATTGAGCCCGACGCTCGAGCGCAACATCCAGGCCCTGGTCGAGCGCCGCCGCCGGGAGCAGCGCGCTGCCAAGGGTCAGGAAAAGCTTGCCGATGCGATCACGGCGTTCACCGGCAGCATGGCGTTCGTCTATCTCCATGTCGCTGTGTTCGGCTTCTGGATCATCGCCAATCTGCATTGGCTGCCGGGAATCCCGGCCTGGGACGAGAGCTTCGTAGTGCTGGCGATGATTGCTTCGGTCGAGGCGATCTTCCTATCGACATTCGTGCTGATCTCGCAGAACCGCATGAGTGCAGCAGCGGACAAGCGCGCCGATCTCGATCTCCAGATCAGCCTTCTCGCCGAGCACGAATTGACCAAGGTTGCCCGCCTCCTTACGCAGATCGCCGAGCGGCTCGATGTCCAGCCCGACTCGAAACGGGATCTGGAGGAGGCAAGCCGCGACATCGCCCCCGAGCGCGTGCTCGACAGGATCGAGGAGACGCGCTCCTGAGCTATCGGCTGGCCGACAGGTCGAGGGTCAGGAACAGGCTGTTGGGATCCTCGACATAGCCCTCGAACGGGCCGCAGAGGACAAAGCCATGCGCCCGGTAGAGCGCGAGCGCCGGCTTGAAATAGTCCCACGAGCCGGTCTCGAGGCTGAGCCGCGCCATGCCGCGCGCGCGGGCTTCTGTGACGATGTGGCGGAGCATCTCACCGCCAAAGCCGCGCCGCCGCGTGGTCTGGAGCGTGTGCATCGATTTCACCTCGCCGTGCTCGGCTGACAGCGTCTTCAGCGCACCGACGGCGACCAGCGTCTCGCCGTCCCAGCCGGTCCAGAACGCGATGTCGGGCGCGCGCAGTCCGGAGAGATCGAGCGCATGGGCGCTGCCCGGCGCGGTCTGCGCCCGCGCCGCCGTGACGTGATGATCGAGCAGCGCGATGACGCGCGGATCAAAGGTGTCGCCGGTGCGGATCTGCATCGTCACGGTCTCACATCTTGCCGTAGGACGCGCCGCGGCGCGTGATGATGACGTAGCGCGCGTCCTGTCTGGTCTCGTTCTCGAAGATCACCGCGCGCATCACATCGAAGTCGAGACAGTCGCCTTCGCGCAGGCGAACCGCCTTGGCGTCGATGTGCACGGCGATCGCGCCCTCCAGCATCAGCAGCTGCTGGGTGAAGGCATTGCGGCCCCAAGGGCTGTATGGCACCCGCGCACCGGCCGGCAAATCGACGACGATGATCTCGATGCCGCTCGCCGCGTCCGTGGGCGACGCGTGACGGCGGCGATAGCCGCTGTCGGGATCGCGCCAGTGCGGCTGGTCGGCGAGCCGCACCAGCCGCTCCGGCGGCTTTTCGGCCAGCGCGACGACGTCGCTGAGCGACACGTCGAGCGCGGCGCAGAGTTTTCCC
>NZ_JADPJF010000103.1:370733-393665 GCF_023073295.1 Bradyrhizobium sp. 23
GCAGCCGTCGCACTGCTCTGCGCCCGCTCCACCCGCCCGATCATGGCCCGGCTGACGCCGGAGCGCGCGGCAAGCTCATTCAGCGTCATGCCGGCCTGCGTCCGAAGCGTCTTCAAGCGACGACCGATCGCGCGATCGAGTTTCTGCTGGTCCATTTTCTTTGCAGGTCCTGGTCTCTGATCCGAACATTGCCGACACGAGGACCGCACCCATCATGGCCGCGAGAAGCTTAAGCTGGGCGATGCGTGCGTGCCGGAAGCGAGGGGCCAATATATTAGAAACTTTGCGGAGCCTATAGGGCCGACTAGGATAGACCCAACGACGATGACCGGGAGGCGGCGACATGGGCGAACCGACGCAGCGGACGATCAAGGCCAACGGCATCAGCCTCAACGTCGCCGAGCAGGGCAAGGGGCCGATGGTGCTGCTCTGCCACGGCTTTCCGGAAGGTTGGTACTCCTGGCGTCACCAACTCGAGGCGCTGGGGGCAGCCGGTTTCCGCGCGGTCGCCCCTGACATGCGCGGCTACGGCAAGAGCGACCGGCCCGAAGCCATCGACCAGTACACGATCCTCCACATGGTCGGCGACCTCGTCGGCGTGCTCGACGCTTTCGAGGCGAAGGACGCCGTCATCGTCGGGCACGACTGGGGCGCGACGATCGCCTGGCACACGGCGCGCCTGCGGCCCGACCGCTTCCGCGCCGCCGCCATTCTTAGCGTGCCCTATCGACCACGCAGTCCGGTGCGGCCGACGAGCGTAATGCCACAGACGGCGGATGCGCAGTTCTATCAACTGTATTTCCAGGAGCCGGGTGTCGCCGAAGCAGAATTCGAAAGGGATACGCGCGCAACGCTCGGCGCGATGCTCTATGGCGGTTCCGGCGAAGGCGCGGCGGTGATCCGCGCCAATGCCGAGCGTCAAGGGCGGACCGCCGGTGTCGGCATGGTCTCTCGCAAGGACGGCATGCTGCCGAAGGTGCAGGTGCCGCTGCCGTCGTGGCTGAGCAGCGCGGACCTCGACTATTACGGCGCCGAATTTGCCCATAGTGGGTTTCGCGGACCGCTCAACTACTATCGCAACATCGATCGCAACTGGGAGCTGATGGGCGCCTTCGAGGGCGTCAAGGTGGTCGTGCCCTCGCTCTTCATCGCCGGCGACTACGACATGGTCATGGCCTTCCCTGGCGCCGCCGAGCACGTTGCCAACATGAAGCAATGGGTGCCGCAATTACGCGAGATCAAGATGCTACCGGGGTACGGACACTGGACGCAGCAGGAACGGCCGGCGGAGGTGAACGCGGCGATCGTGGAATTTCTGCGGAGCCTGCCGAACTAAAGGATGGAGCGGGCGAAGGGAATCGAACCCTCGTATGCAGCTTGGGAAAACGATCCGTAAACCATCTCCGAAGGCCGAGCACCTTCGTTAATGCGTTGAAAATACGTTGAAATCCATGATACAAGGCATTCGAACGCCTCGTGAACGGAAGCCCGCTTTTTTAGCTGTCATTGTACGATTGTTGTACGAGATTTTGCCCATGGCATCCGCCGCAAAATACGAGCGCCAATCCTTTCGTTTCTCCGACAGTGTCGTCGGCAGCGCGCAGCACGCAAGTAGGGACAAAACGCTCGGTACTACGGTCCTGGAATGGCGGGACGTCGGCACCGTTGGCCTGACCATTCGCATCACCAAGAAGAAGGCCATCTGGTACATCCGCAGGCGGGATATCACCATCCGCCTCTGCGAAGTCCGCCAGCTGCCGTATGAGCAAGCGAGATATGTCGCCAAGCAGATACTGCTCGCTGCCGAAATGAAGCGCGACCTCCGCGATGTTGCCACGGTCCTGCTCAGCTACGCCTTCCCCGGCAATCCCCAATCAAATGCAGTTGACCAGAGACTGGAACACGGACTCGCGAATTGGGAGAAGGCCAAGACGCTTCCCATCGGAGCGATCGCGCCGTTCTGGACCTGGAAGACTTTGACGGAGAAATTTCTCGCTTACAAGAAGCCGAAGCTGAAGGAGAGCTACCGGGAGGAATACGCGCACTATCTGGAGCTCGAGCAGTTCGCCGCCGTGAACGACAAGATGGTCCGCGACATCAAGCTGAGCGATCTCGAGAAGCTCAGAGACGCGATCGGAGAGAAGCACGCGCCATCAGCCGTCCACCGGGCCGTGACCCAGGCGAAGGCGATGTTGAGCTGGGCCTGGAAGTTTTATGCCACCGCCTCGGGTCTGGAGGACGTGCAGTACGAGTGGTGGACGAGATGGTCCTTCGAATATCACACGAGCGAACGCACCCGCACCCCCTCCATCGACGAGATCGCACGCACCCTAGTCATTGCGGAGAAATTCACCCATCTCGCCGAGGGCGAGCACGAAACCTATCCTGGCACGCTCGGTGCGCTATGGGGCGTGTGTCTTACCGGACAGAGGACCGGCGCCTTTCTAAAGCTGCGCACGGATCGCCTCTACGATGCGGCAAAGGTCGTCCGACGCCTCCGGGGCTGGAAGATCGCGAATTGGACCGCCCACGAGATGAAGGGCGGAAGGGACGGCGGCAGGCCGCATTCGCTTCCGCTTCCGCCCGAGGCGCTCAAGATCATGCAAAAATACCACGCTATGTCTGGCGGGACGTCAAAGTGGATGTTCACGGGCCGTGACCCCAGGAAGCACATCACGCAATCGGCCCTGAATCTAGCGATGCATCGGCTCCAGGGCCGCGTATACGATCACACAGTCAAGCAGAAGCCTTCCCGCAAGGGCAAGCCTGGGCCAAAGCCACACCCCAAGAAGGAGCGCGTCGACCTGTTCGAGCTCTACGGCATCGATAGGTGGACCCTTCACGACTGCAGGCGAACGCTAACCACCTATCTCGACGACAAGCGGCTCGGTGGAGCGGCGACAGCCATTCTTGGGCACAAGACTTCGCTCGGCAATACCAAGGAACGCGAGAAGCTCGCGCCGGTGACTGAGCAGCACTACAGCCGCTCCCAGAAGATCGATCTGAAGGCGGAAGGGATGGCTCTGTGGATCAAAACGCTGCTCGCCGCCTACGTCAAAGAGAACCGCAAGTTCCGCGACTTGCGTGGCGACCGAAAAGCCGCCTAGAGACGGAGAGCCCGTCCCCTTCTGGGCTTCGGAAGCAAGATGGCGGAGAAAGTGGGACTCCCTCCCCCTATGCCCTAAACGCGCGAAAACCGCCGAAAAACAAGGGTTCCGATTAAGGCCGGTCGGGTTTTGTGACCACCGCGGTGTACCACCGATTCGGCTCTTCGGACCGTCAACCTGGGACAATTTGGAGGCGTTTGAGGATCACCCCACGGCCGAGTTCAGTCGGCTGTTCTTCGGGCCCTCGGCGATGATGGCTTGGAGTGCTCCGTAACCTTGCCGTTCGCCGCAACCATCCCGCTCTCCGGCCGGGTGCTAGGTTGGGATCGAACCACAAAACGGAAAAATGCGACCGATGGCGAACGTGAACGCCCGTCTCGCTCCATTCTGGTCGCGGCCCAGTTCGTCGCCGCCACCGGGCGTCGCCACGACGGCCGCCCGCGGCGAAGTCGGCAAACTTCAGACCTCGCGATCTGCTAAGCCAGCATGAAGTTCTGGTCGTGCAGCGTGCCGACGTAGCCGCTGAGGTGGATCTCGATGTCGTGGGAGTCCATCAGGCCGTCGCCGTTGACGTCGATCTGAAGCGTGGCATTCGCGCCAGTCTGGTCGATGCGCGCTTCGGAGTGCGGCGACCCCGCGGAGCCGTCGAATGCAGCCGTGTCCATGAAATGGACCGGAGTGGCGAACTGCGCCGACATGCTCGCGAAGTTGAAGGTGTCGCTGCCGGCGTCGAAGTTGACGATGGTGTCGCCGGCTCCGGTCTGCGATTCGGCGGCGCCGGCGAAGTGGAAATTGTCGACGGCGGCGCTGGCGACGATGGTGTCGGCCCCAAGTCCGCCCGTCACCGCCGTGGTTCCGCTGGTGTTGCCGATGGTGATGTAGTCGTCGCCGGCGCTGCCGTTGACGGTCTCGGCGTTGACGACGGTGACGTTGTTGGCCTGGGCGGCGAAGTTGACGGTGTCGTTGCCGGCGGCCATGTCGATGATGGTGGCGAACGACTGCTGGGTGATGGTCAGGGCATCGTCGGTCGAGGAGCCGTTGACCTGGTTGATGTTGTACAGGTTGTCGAGCGAGTTCGACCCGGCGGCGAGATTGACCGTGTTGTTTCCCTGGCCGAGATCGATGGTGAGGCCGGAGACGTCGTTGAGCAGGGTCAGGGTGTCGTCCGAGGCGGCACCCGAGAAGTCGCTGCCGCCGACGCCTTCGACGCCGGTCAGGGAGACCGAGTTGGCGCCGTCGGCCATGTTGATATGGTCGTTGCCTCCGCCGAGGTCGATTGTGATTCCGGAGACGTCGTTCTTTAGGTTAATCGAATTGTCGGATGCGTCGCCGTTGATGAACTCCACGTTGGAAACGTGGAAGCTCAGGTATCCTTGCGTGAGGTTCAACGTGTCGTTGGTTCCGCCGCCGAGGTCGATGTTGATGTTGTCGTCCATGGTGCCGTATCCGCCGGTGACCGTCAGCGTGTCGTCGCCTGCGGTGCCGTTGATGTGCTGGACGTTGAAAACGTCGGCGAGCGTGTTGGTCCCGGCCGCCAGGTTCAGCGTGTTGTCGCCCTGCTGCAGGCTTACCGACAGGCCGCTGACGTCGTTGAGCAGCGTGACGGTGTCGTTGACCGGCGTTCCGATCCAGTCGTTGGTGTTGAGGTACTCGACGTTAGTCACGCTCAGCGAATTGACGCCGCCGGCCAGCATGAGGGTGTCATTGCCCGCGCCGAGGTCGACGGCGATGCCGCTGACGTTGTTGTTCAGCGTGAAGCCGTTGTCGAGGGCGTTGCCGTTGAGATGCTCGACATTGACTGCGCTCAGGACAGCGTATTGCGAGCCGATGGCGAGGACGTCGTTGCCGCCGCCGAGGTCGACGACCGGGCTGCTGCCCGGTTCGTAGATCGTGCCGGTCAGGGTCAGCGTGTCGTCCGACGCGGTGCCGTTGATGTGCTGGATGTTGAAGAGGTCGGTGAACGTGTTGCTTCCGGCAGCCAGGTTCAGGGTGTTGTCGCCCTGCGCCAGGTTGACGTTCATGCCGCCGATGGCGTTGTTGAGCAGCGTCAGGGTGTCGTTGACCGCGGCTCCCGAGAAGTCGTTGGAGGTGAGGATTTCGACGTTCGATACGCTCAGCGAGTTGACGCCGCCGGCCAGGGTTATGTCGTCGGTGCCGCCGCCGCCGAGATCGACGGTGAGACCGGTCGCGTTGGCGACCAGGTTGATGTTGTCGTTTCCGGTGGATCCGGTGACGTGTTCAACGTTCAAAAGGTTCAACTGGTAGAAGTTCGGCGAAACAAGGCTCACGGTGTCGTTGCTGCCGGCCCCGAGGTCGATCTGGTGACCGAAGACGTTGCTGCCGACCGCCAGGAAGTCGTCGCTGGCAGTCCCTGTGATCGTGCCGGCGCCGAGGTTGAAGGCCGAAATGTCGACCGGGTTGAGCGAGGTGCCGGAGTTCAAAAGATACGTTCCGTCGCTGAACTGCAGCACCTCGACGTTGGTGAGGGTATCGAGGCCGTCGCGGCCGCCGACGCTGTCGTTGACCGTGGTGACGCCGGTGGCGCCGTTGGTCGTGACCGTGTACTGGCTGCGGCCGCCGGTGAAGGCCGCCATGTCGGTGCCTGCGCCGCCGTCGATGGTGTCGTTGCCCCCTTGCCCGGTGAGGGTGTCGTTGCCGATGCCGCCAGAGATCGTGTCGCCGCCCCCTCCGCCGAACAGCAGGGCGTTGCCCGAGCCGCCGTTCAGGACGTCGGCGAAGTTCGAGCCCTGGACCGAGTTGACGCCGCTCAAGATGCTGTCGATGCCGATTCCGGCGCCGTCCGAAGCGGCGATGCTGTGGGCGTTGCCGGTGGAGAGATCGACCGAGACGCCGGACGCGGCCTGGGTGTAGGCGACCCGGGTGCTGCCGTTGCCGGTGATGACGTCGTTGCCGCCGAGGCCTTCGAACAGGTTGAAGGTTCCGCTGTTGAATGCGCCCACGCCGCCGACGAAGCCGGAGGCGTCGTAGGTGTCGGCGGACTGGCTGCCGGTGGCGCTGTTGACCCCGGTGAAGCTGTCGGTGCCGACGGAGACGTCGCCGCTCGCGGTGCCGGCCGCCAGATGGATGATCACGCCGGCGGCGGCGCTGCTGTAGATCATCCGGGTGTTGCCGTTGCCGGTGACGGTGTCGTTGCCGCCGAGCCCCTCGAACTGGTTGAAGCTGGCGTTGTTGCCGATGTTGAGGGCGCCTGCCGTGCCGAACGTGGAGGCGTCGTAGGCGTCGTTGAAGTTGGTGCCCTGGATCGCCTCGATCGAACGCAGCGTGTCGTTGCCCACCGAAGCGTCTCCGGTCACGGTGCCGGCCCCCATGTTGACGGTGATGGCCCCGGTCGAGAAGTAGATGTTGTTGTAGGTCGCAAGGTCGAACCCGCCGCGTCCGTCGATGGTGTCGTTGCCGCCGCCGCCGTAGAAGGTCTCCGTGGTGGCGGTCGAATTGCTGCCGCGCAGCGTGTCGCCGAACATCGAACCCTGGACGGCATTGACGCCGCTGAAGGTGTCGTGCCCGGTCGAGGCGTCGCCGTCGGCGGTGCCCGTACCCGCGACCGCGCCGGTCTGCAGGTCGACGACGACCCCTCCGGTCGCGTTGATGTAGGAAACGCGGGTGGCGCCGTTGCCGACGATGCTGTCGTCGCCGCCCATGCCGACGAACTCGTTGAAGGTTCCGTTCGACCCGGCATTGGTGCTGCCGCCGCCGAATCCGGTCGCCGTGTAGCTGTCGGCGAAGTTGGTGCCGCGCACGGATTCGATCGAGCGGAGGGTGTCGGTGCCGACCGAGGCGTCGCCGGTAAGCACGCCGGACGCCATGTCCACGGTGATGCCCGAGGTCGTGGCCTGGTCGAGCGCGTAGTCGGCGCGGTCGAAGCCGCCCCGCCCGTTGATGAGGTCGTTGCCGCCGCGGCCTTCGAAGACCTCGACGGTTCCGTTCGCGTTGGCGCTTCCCAGAAGGGTGTCGGCTCCTGCGGACCCGACCACACCGGCAAAACCGTTGCCGATCAGGGTGTCGGTGCCGACAGAGGCGTCGCCGGTGGCGGTGTGCGCCTGGAGGTCGACGGTGACGCTGCCGGTGGCGTTGACGTACGAGATCCGGGTAAGCAAGGCGCCCTGGCTGTTGATGCCGCCGGTGATGAGATCGTCGCCGCCACGGCCTTCGAATTCGTTGAAGCCCACATTGGTTCCGGCGACGCCGGTGTCGCCGCTGAACCCCGCCGCGGTGAAGGTGTCGGCGAAATCGCTGCCGACGATGCCCTCGATGGCGATCAGCGTGTCCGATCCGGAGCCGCCGGTCACGGTCCCTGCCGTCAGATTGGCCACGATGCCGGACGTCGCGTCCGTGTAGACCGCGCGGTCGAAGGCCTGGCCACCGTCCAGGATGTCGTTGCCGGCGAGCCCCTGCAGCCTGTCGTTGCCGCCGAGCCCCTGGATGGTGTCGTCGCTGGTCGTGCCGGTGAGCGTGTCCGGACCGCTCGTTCCGACCACGAGGGCGCCGCCGTTGACGGTGATGCCGATGGTCGTCTGGAACGAGAGGCCGCCGGCGTCGGTGGCGACGACCGTGATCTGCTCGGTTCCGGTGGTCAGGGCTCCTGCGACGACCAGGTTGCCGCCGCTGACGCCGAACTGGCCGCCGGCGTTGTCGGCAAGGCTGTAGGTGAACGTATCGCCGGCATCGGGATCCAGCGCGGAGAGAGCGCCGACGACGGTGCCGTTGGCCGTTCCCTGCGGAATGACCGTGTTCGACAGCGAGATGTCGGTCGGGGCTTCGTTGACGTTGGTGGTGGAGATCGCGAAGGTGGTATCGTGGGTGAGCCCGCCGGCATCGGTGGCGCGCACCGTGACCGAATGGGAAGTAGCCTGTTCGTAGTTGAGCGGAGCCGTGGCGACGAGGTTGCCGCCCAAGATCGAGAACAGGCCGCCGGCGTCGCTGACCAGCGTGAAGGTGGCGGTGTCTCCTGCATCCGGATCGAGCGCCGACAGGGCACCGACGACGGCGTTTGCGGCGCCGTTCTCCGCGACGGAGTTGTTCGACAGAACGACCGCGGTCGGCGCCTCGTTGACGTTGGTGGTGGCGATGACGAAGGTCCGGTCGACGGTGAGACCGCCGGCGTCGGTGGCGCGCACCGTGATCTGGTGCGACGCCGCCGACTCGTAATCCAGCGGCGCGGTGGTGACGATCTGATTGGCGACCAGGCTGAAGAGACCGCCGGCGTTGTCGAGCAAGGTGTAGGTGGCGGAATCGCCGGCGTCCGGATCGACCGGGGTGATGAAGCCGACGACGGTGAATGCCGGTGCGTTCTCGGCGACCGACAGGTTCGAGGCCGTGATGTCGGTCGGAGCTTCGTTGACGTTGGTGACGTCGATCTGGAAGCTCTTGCTGAAGGTGGCGCCGGCGGCGTCGGTCACGAGGATGCCGACCTGATGGGAGGCCGCGGTCTCGTAGTCCAACGGCGCCGTGGTGACGAGCTGGTTGCCGTTGACGATGGCGAACAGGGCGCCCGGGTTGCTCGTCAGCGCGTAGGTGGCGCCGTCGCCTGCATCCGGGTCCATGTCGGACAGCAGCCCGACGAGCGAGCCCGACGCGCTGTTTTCCGGCACGGTGGCGCCCGACAGCAGGATGTCGGTCGGGGCATGGTTCGGCGTGATGACGGCGAAGTTGGCGTCGCTCAGCGAGCCTGAGAGGCCGTTCATGAGGACGGTGATGTCGCCCGCCCCGATCGTGCCGTCGCCGTTGACGTCGATCTGCAGCTGCTGCTGTCCGCCGAAATTCGTCAGGATGGCTTCGGCCTGGGGCGCTGCCGGCGATCCGTCGAGGACGCCGGATGCCATGAAATGCACCGAACCGGCAAGGCCTGCCACGCCGTCGAGCAGGAACTGGTCGTGCGCGGCGTCGAAGTTGCTGACGCTGTCCTCGCTGGTGGCGGCGGAGGATTCCGAAGCGTCGGTGTAGCGGATGACGTCGTTTCCGGCGCCCGCCGTGATGAAGTCCGCGCTGCCGCCGCCGGTGACGGTGGCGCCGACGGTGCCGGTGACGGTGATGAAGTCGGTGAAGGCGCCGCCGTTGACGTGCTCGACGCCGTTGACGGTGACGCTGGAGAAGCCGACGAGATTCAAGGTGTCGTTCCCGGCGCCGAGATCGACGATGCTGCCGCCGGCGTCGATCATGGTCAGGACGTCGTCGGACGCTGTGCCGTTGACGTGCTGGACCCCGTAGGCGGTGATCGAGTTGGTTCCGGCGGCCAGGTTCAGGGTGTTGTCGCCCTGCTGCAGGTTGACGATCAGGCCCGAGGCATCGTTCAGCAGCGTCAAGGTGTCGTCCGAGGCCGGCACGGTGCCGCCGAAGACGTCGGCCGAGCCGACGCTCGAGACGTGGGTCAAGGCCAGCGTATTGGCGCCGGAGGCGATCTGCAGGCCGGAATTTCCGGTGCCGAGATCGACGGTCAGCCCATCCTGGTCGTTGGTCAGGGTGTAGAACGCGTCGGGCTGTCCGGTGACGACCAGGTGTTCGATGTTGTGGAGCGCGAAGCTGCCGTACTGCGCTCCGACGGAAAGCGTGTCGTTGCCGACGCCAAGGTCGACCGACATGTCGTTGTTCGGCGTGTAGACGCCGTTCGACACCGACAGGACGTCGTCCGAGGCGGTGCCGTTGATGCTGTCGACGTTGAAGAGGTTGGTGAACGAGTTCGCGCCGGCGGCGAGATTGAGGGTGTTGATGCCGTTGCCGAGGTTGACCGAGAGGCCGCTGACGTCGCTCAGAAGCGTGAGCGTGTCATTGGAGATGCTGCCGGGGGAAAAGTCGCTGCCGGTGAGGATTTCGTCGCCGATGATGCTCAGCGAGTTGACGCCGTTGGCCAGCACCACATTGTCGTTGCCACCGCCCATGTCCACGGTCAGGCCGTTGACGTTGGAGAGGAAGCCGACGAAGTCGTCGCCTCCGGTGCCCACCAGATGCTCGACGTTGGCCAGGTTGAGGTTGTAGCCGCCGGTGACGCCGAGCATGACGGTGTCGTCGGTTCCGGCGCCGAGGTCGATCAGATGACCCGAAAGCGTCTGGCTGATCTTGACGTAGTCGTTGTTCGAGCCCGTCGCCGCCGTCAGGGAATTCGCCTGGGCGTTGAAGAACAGCCGGTTGTCGGACAGATCGACCGGGCTCGCCTGCGTCCCCGAACCCACCAGGACGTTGGCGTTGTTGAATTGCAGGACCTCGACGTTGGTGAGCGTGTCGGTGCCGTCGCGGCCGACGACGCTGTCGGTGACCGTGGTGACGCCGGCGGTTGTCGAGATGTTGTACTGGGCCCGAGCTCCGGAATAGATCGCGACATCGCCGCCGGCGCCGCCGTCGATCGTGTCATTGCCGCCGTTGCCGACGAACATGTTGCTGCCGGCGTCGCCAATCAGCGTGTCGCCGAAGGCCGAACCGGCGACACTGAAGACGCCGGTGAAACTGTCTGTTCCGATGCCAGCCAGGTCCCCTGCGGCGGTGCCGTGGGCGGTGCCGAGCGAGAGGTCGACCGTGACCGCGGCCAATGCGTTGCCATAGATGACGCGGGTGTTGCCGTTGCCTGTGATGACGTCGTTGCCGCCGAGGCCTTCGAACTGGTTGAAGGTGCCGTTGTTGCCAATGTTGAGGGCGCCCGTGACGCCGTAGCCCGTGGCGTCGAAATTGTCGGCAAAGAAGGTGCCTTGAACGCCTTCGATCGAGCGCAGCGTATCGTGACCGATCGAACCGTCGCTGATACCCGTCGCTGTTCCGGCGGCAAGATTCACGGTGACGCCGGTGGTCGCCGTGGTGAGGCTGTTGTAGCTTGCAACGTCGAAGCCGCCGCGGCCATCGATGAAGTCGTCGCCGCCTAGACCGGTGAAGGTGTTGTTGAAGTTGCTTCCCAGCAGCGTGTCGCCGAAGGAGGACCCCTGAACCGCGTTCACGCCGGTAAACGTGTCGGTACCTTCGCCAAACGCCCTAGCCGTGCCGGCGACCAGAAGCGGATTGGCCGATACGGTCGTCCCTTGGAGATCGACGGTCACGGCGCCGGCCGCGTTGGTGTAGTTGAGTCGCGTGGCGCCGTTGCCGATGATGGTGTCGTTGCCGCCGGCTCCCTGGAAGTCGTTGAAGGTGCCCAGCGAGCCGATGTTCGCGCCCCCGGCGCCGAAGCCCGTGGCGTCGAACACGTCGTCGAAATTGGTTCCGCGAACGGCTTCCACTGCTACCAGCGTATCGGTGCCGATCGTGGAATCGCCGACGACGATGCCGGCAGCCAGATTGACGATGATGCCGGCGGTGGTCGCCGCATCGTTCGAGTAGACGGCGATGTCGTAGCCGCCCCGACCATCGATCAGATCGTTGCCGGCGCGTCCCTCATAGCTCTCGTATGTCCCCGGTCCATTGTTGCTGCCGCGCAGAATGTCGTTGAACCCAGAGCCGATGACGCCGGACACGTTGGTGAAGCTATCCTGGCCGACGGAAGCGAGATCTTCCGCAACGGTTCCGTTGGTTGCGTAGGCCGAGTGGGCCTGGATATCCACCGTGACGCCGTCGGTGGCGTGGAGATAGCTGACGCGGGTCAGGGCCTGGCCGGATCCATTGAGAAGGCCGGTGATCTGGTCGTTGCCTTTCCCACCCTCGAATTCGTTGTAGCCGACGACCGCACCGGCTACGCCGGTGACGCCGGCAAAGCCGGTCGCATCGTAGGTGTCGGCGAAGTCGGATCCCACGATGGCTTCGACGTTCACGAGGACGTCGCTGCCGACGGATGCGTCGCCCGTCACCGTCCCGGCGGCCATGTTCACGGCGATGCCGCCTGTGGCGTCGGTGTAGAGCGCCCGGTCGAAGCCGGTGCCGCCGTCGATGCGGTCGTTGCCTGCGTTGCCGGCGATGCGGTCGTTGCCGGCGCCGCCGAACAGCACGTCGGCGCCTTCTCCGCCGGAAATATCGTCGTTGCCTTCGCGCCCGTCGATGGTGTCGATTTCCGCCGTTCCGGTCAGGACGTCGTTGCCCGAAGTGCCGAACACGGGAGCAAGGACGGCCACCTGGGCGGCGGCGACCTGCACAGCCAGGGCAGCGGGGTCGGCGTAGTGGTCCTGGATCGCCGTCAGCTGGGCGGCGTCGGAGAAGTTGCCTGCGGCGGCGGCTGCCAGTTCCGTCGTGGCGGCGCCCTGTGCGACCTGACCGGCCTGGGCGATCTGCGTGACGGTGCCTGCCGCCTGGATGCTGTCGTTGGCCGCGCTGACCGTGCCGGTCACGACGTCGGCGGCCGTGCCGCTGACGCCGGAAGCCGCGACGATGTCGCCGACCGTTGAGCCTACGCTGAGGTCGATGGTGCCGTCGGGACCGACGTTTTTGATCGCTCCGGCGATGGCGTCGAAGACGCTGGAGGTGGCGCCGACCGCGGAAATCTGCGCCACGGTGCTCTGGACCTGGACGCCTGCGGACAGTACCGCCGTCGCCGCCTGATCGCCGCCGACGGCGGCCGAAACCGGGTCGTAGGCCGTGAGCACGATGCCGCTCGTCGATGTGTCGATGCCGAAGGCGGCGGCGACCTGCGCGGTCGCTTGGGCCGTGGTCACGTTGCCCACGGCGAGGGACGTGATCAAGGTCGTCAGCGGAGTGACGACGGTGGCGCCGTCGGGCGCCTTGAGCGTGCCGGTGAAGGCGAGGCCGGTGGAGATGTCGGTGCCGCCGGTCATGATCAGCGTGCCGTGGGGGTCGTGCAGCGTGAAGCTGCCGTCGGCCGCGGTGATCGCGGATGCCTCGCCCGCCGTATAGACGCCGTTGCCGTCGGCGTCGGCGAACACGAAGGCTCCGGCGATGTAGCCGTCGACGGCGTGTTTAACGCTGTCGTTGAGACCTGCACCGACGTCCACCGTCATCGTCGCGGTCTGGATGGCCTGATGGCCGCCCTCGATCGAGGCAACGGAGACCTGGAGGGCGAGGCTCTGCTGATGCGCTCCCGACAGCGGAACGAGATGGAGATCGCCAAGGTCCGCCGCGGCGACCTCCCAGTGCCCGTCCTCGAACACGGTGCCGTGGTCGAGCTTGTAGCTGTCCGGAATGCCCTTGATCGTGATGGTGCTCAGCGCGCCGGCGTCGTCGACCAGATGGGTGTCGATGACGAGCGCGATCGGGGCATCGTCGGTGCCGGAAGCGTGGTGGGCGACGAGAAAAGGTGCGTCCTGGGTGCCGTGGATGGTGAAGGAGACCGGCTTCGTGGTGCCGTCGACCGAGGAAACGGTGAAGGTTTCGACCTTGACCTCGCCTGCGGCCAGGCCCTGCACCAGCGCATTGTCGACCGTGTAGGTGTAGTGGCCGTCGGAGGTGATGGTCATCTGACCGAGGGTGCCGACGGGGGCGGTCACCATGGTGCTGAACAGCGACTGGCCGGCGTCGGCGTCGGTCGCCGTCATCTGGCCCGAGACCGACAACGATGCCGCGTCTTCGGTGACGTCGTGAAGCACCGGGTCGCCGATGACGGCGGCGTCGTTGGTGCCCTGGATCGTGAACGAGATCACCTTGGGCGTACCGTCGACGGAATGAACGGTGAAGGTGTCGGTGCGCGTGTCGTTCGCGCCGAGATACTGAACGGCGGAATTGGCGACGGAATAGGTGTAGGTGCCGTCGACGGCGAAGGAGAGCGAGCCGAGGTTGTTGGCGTCGGCGACCGATCCCGGCTTGAACGACAACTGATATTGATCGACATCGGCGATGGTCAGTTGGCCGGTCGCGGACAGCGTCGCCCCGCCGGAATCCTCGGTGACGGTGTGGGTCACCGGATCGCCGATCACGGCCGTATCGTTCATGCCCTGGATCGTGAACGAGACCACCTTGCTGGTGCCGTCGATCGATTTGATCGTGAAGCTTTCGACCCGGAGGTCACCGGCACCAAGATACTGCACGGCCGAATTGGCGACCGAATAGGTGTAGGTACCGTCGCTCTGCAGCACGAGCGTGCCGAGGTTGCCGGCGCCGGGCGTCACGACGGTCTGGAACGCGGCCTGGCCGGCGTCCGGATCGGTGATCGAAATGTTGCCGGATGTGGTCAGATCGCCGGCAGGCGAGACGGCGCCGTCCTCGCGCACCAGGATGTGGTCCGGGTTTCCGATCGTCGCCGGAGTGCTCGCGCCGCTGCCGCCGTGGATCGTGAACGAGATCTGCTTCTGGGTGCCGTCGAGCGAGGTGACCGTGAAGGTCTCGACCTTGACGTCGGCCGCGCCGAGATACTGGGTCGCCGAATTGGCGACGGAATAGGTGTAGGTGCCGTCGGCCGCGATCGAGAGGTGGCCAAGGTTGCTCGAGGCCGATGCGACGGTGGTCTTGAACGCAGACTGGTTCTGGTCGGCGTCGGAGATGAAGAGGATGCCCGAGGCGGTCAGCGTCACCGGGGATGCGTTCTTGGTGACGTCGTGCTGGACCGGCGTGCCGATCACCGCGGCGTCGTTGGCGCCGTGGATGGTGAAGGACACCTGCTTCTGGGTGCCGTCGAAGGCGGTGACGGTGAAGGTCTCGGTCTTGACGTCGTTGGCGCCGAGATACTGCACGGCACTGTCGGCGACGGTGTAGGAATATGCGCCGTTGGCGGCGATGCTCAGGTGACCGAGGGTGCCGGCCGCCGCAGCGACGGCGACGGTCTGGAACGAGGACTGGTTCTGGTCGGCGTCGGCGATCGAAAGCACGCCGGCGGCGGTCAGGTTGCCGGCCGCGGAGACCCCCACGTCCTCGGTGACGTCGTGGACCACGGGTGCGCCGATGACGGCCGCGTCGTTGGTGCCGTGGATGGTGAAGGTGACCTGCTTCTGGGTGCCGTCGAGCGCCGTCAGGGTGAAGGTGTCGACCTTGGTGTCGCCCGCGCCCAGATACTGCACCGCGCTGTCGAGCGCGGCGTAGACATAGGCGCCGTTGCTTCCCATCACGAGCACGCCGAGATTGCCGTTGCCGGCCTGGATCGTCGGCTGGAAGGCGGATTCGCCCTGGTCCGCGTCGACGATCGAGACCGTCCCGGCCGCGTACAGGATCGGATTGGTGGCGTCCTCGGTGACGTCGTGGGCGGTCGGCGTTCCGATCACGGCCGCATCGTTGATGCCGTGGATGGTGAAGGAGACCTGCTTGGTGGTGCCGTCGAGCGAGGCGACCGTGAAGGTGTCGACCTTGGTGTCGCCGGCGCCGAGGTATTGCGTGGCCGCATTGGACACCGAATAGGTGTAGGTCCCGTTGGCGGCGAGCACGAGCCCGCCGAGATTGCCCGCGGCCGAGGTCACGGTGGTCTTGAATGCGGCCTGGCCCTGGTCGGCGTCGCTGATCGAGATCGATCCCGTCACCGAGAGATTCGGGGCGGTGGTGTCCTCGGTGACGTCGCGCTGGGTCGGCACCCCGATCACGGCGGCGTCGTTGGTGCCGTGGACGTTGAACGAGATCTGCTTCTGGACGCCGTCGAGCGAGGTGATGGTGAAGGTGTCGGTCTTGGTCTGGCCCGCGCCGAGATACTGCACGGCGCTGTCGGCCACGGAATAGGTGTAGCTGCCGTTGCTCTGCAGGACCAGCGTGCCGAGGTTTCCGGAGGCCGATGCGACGGTGGTCCTGAAGGCGGCCTGGTTCTGGTCGGCGTCCGAGATCGAGATCGAGCCGGAGGCCTTGAGGACGGGGCTGGTGGCGTCCTCGGTGACGTCCACCGCGCTGGGAGTGCCTATCACCGCCGCGTCGTTGACGCCGACGATGGTGAAGGCGACCTGCTTCTGGGTGCCGTCCAGGGACGTGATGGTGAAGTTTTCGACCTTGGTCTCGCCGGCGCCGAGGTACTGCACCTTGCTGTCGGCGACCGAGTAGACGTAGGCGCCGGCGGCGGTGATGGAGAGCGTTCCGAGGTTGCCGGAAGCCGCGATCACGGTCGTCTTGAAGGCCGCCTGTCCGGGGTTCGCATCCGAGATCGAGATCGTCCCCTGTGCGGTCAGGGTCTGCAGGCTGGTATCCTCGATAACATCGTGAACAGTGGGCGCACCGATGACGGCTGGTGAATTAGGCATGGCAATTCCCCCCGAAAAGAGCTTGGTCGGCTGATCATAGCCAGGCTGTGCCGGATAGGCCGTAGCGACCAAAAATGGATGACCCGGGCTTCCCCCAGACTTAAATTCGCGACGCAACTGGATAGTTATAAAATAGGTAGTCGAGGCTTTTATGAGCAGCAGAACATTCGCGTCAAGCACGAAGCACGAGAAGCATGTGCGAAGTTAGTCGCAATCGGATTCATCGTAATGAAGTACGATTAATTGCTGCATCGCAACTGCGATGTAGCACCGAGGTGGGACGCTAAGCGCCCGGCGCGCAGAGTCGGCGGGCAGCACTTCCGACTCCCGTAGAGTTACGGGCCAGACATTTGCAATCCTTTCGCGGTGATCATCCGGAAGGTACTCACGGAAACTAATGGTCGCTAATGTCGCGCACGGGCGCGAAGATCCTTTTCAGTCGTTGCGCTCCCAGCGAACCCTTCGCGAAGCAAAGCCCGGCCAAGACCAAGGGAGATCCAAGGCGCTGCTGCTCAAGTTCGATTGTGTGGTCAGGCGATGAAAGCCCGCTCACATGTTTTTGGAAAACGTCCGGGGCATGCACCATATTGACGGGAGCGAGGGTCCGCTCGCTCACTTTATCGGTCTTTTCAGAAGGAAGGTCTACACGCCATCGGACTAGTGTTTCAAGCCAGCGAGCAAAAATGCGGGCCGGTCACTATACGTTCGGCTACGATCCCCAGCCGAGAAATGTCCACGTGACAGAGCCGCCATCGCTTTAAATCAGACGCGCCAGCGCAGTCGTCGTTCGATTCTGAAAGATTTCGGTCATCTTGCTCTTCTTGCTGCACCGTCGCTCCGGGATCTGCAGCGCAGGGACCGCAATTTCCACGGAGCTTAACAGGCCTGAATCCCCAGACCGACAAAACCGACGTAGGATGGGCTTTTCCCTTGTGGGGGCACCTCATGTTCGACACGGAAACTACCGCGCTTTTGCGCGCGGTCCTCGATGAAGTCTGCGAAAGCGTCTCGCACCGCGAGATCGGAGCACGTACGCACGTCGCATCGAAGATCCTGGAAGCTGCTACCCAAGGCGAGGTCTCTCCCGAGGGGCTCACGCGGGTTGGCCGCGACGCCCTGTCCCGCGCGCCACGATGTGGTCCTGATCGCGCGGGGCGGGTGTGAATTTCCAGGTGACGGTCCTCAAGATCCTGGTGAGCTATCCGGATGGCTTCGCCGTCATGGAGGACCTCAAGCGGGACATGGCCATCCTGGCGACCAGTGGTCGCGATTGGGCGGACCGGACCAGGCGCCTCGCCGCCCGGGTGCCGGATCTCGACATCTTTTCACACGGGCTGGTCGAACGCATCAGCGGCGGATGGCAGATCACGGCGAAGGGACGAGCGGTGCTCGAGTTCATGGAAACCCGCCCCGCTACGCCCGAACCGATCCAGGCGCCGTTGGTCGAGGAGGCTGCAGCTCCGATAGTCGCTGCGAGCCAGCTTCCTCCGCTGCGGCAGCCCGTTGATCGAGCAAAGCGGCGGCGCGAACGCCGCGAACGTCGGCGCGAGGCGCGCGAACGAGCAAGGGCCAACGCGTCCTGAGTGTCCTACAGAGGCGGCAACGCGCGAAACGAAGACGATGGGAGCCGAACCCGCGCCGTATCGCCAGCCGCGACCGCTGCCCGGCCCGCACCACGCCAAGCACCCCGCATTTTGAATGGAGGGCCCGTTTCCGCCGACGAGAGCACCTGCCGTTTCAAGCCAGCCTGGAAGCGGTCGATGAGGACACAGGGCGTCTGGAGGCCGGTCAGCTCTATTATCGCGGTGGGCCCCAGCTCGACGAGGGACCCGAGCGGCAGCCGCTCGAGGTCGAGGCCGGCAGTTGTGATGTTCTCACCTAGGTCCCCCGCTGCGACCTCGAAGCCGGCTTCTAGGAGGCGTCCCTAGAGTTCACTCGCAATGAGGTGGACCTGTCTAAGATTGGGTAGGCGGGGCTTCCGACGTGCGAGATAGCGATGCCGGACGAACGCGACGGCGTGGGCGTCACCGTCGATGCCATGGCCTTCCACAAGGACTATGCGGTCCCGGATCGGTTTGCTGAAGTGGTGACCGCGATCGGCGGCAACTGCGACCACGACGCCCTCCAGCGAGAGCGCGTGCGCCTGCGGCATCAGGCCGCCCGGGCGAACGAGCGCCGCTTCTGGCGGAGGTAGCGCGTGATTTCCGGAAGAGGCATCGCGTTCAGGACCCGGTCGGCTGGCACTCCGCCCTTGCGCGCCATCTCGACGCCCCAGTGCATGTGGTCGAGCTCGGGGATCGAGTGCGCGTCCGGATTGATGCTCAGCATGCAGCCGAAGTCGAGGGCGGCTTGGTGCCATCGCCAATCCAGATCGAGTCGCCATGGGTGGGCGTTGATTTCGACGACGACGTCATGCTTGGCGCATGCCCGAAGCACTTTCTCGACGTCAATTTCGTAGCCTGGCCGCCGCTGGAGCTGTCGCCCGGTCATGTGGCCGATGATGGTGGTGTGAGGATCGGAGACGGCCCGAAGCAGGCGCTGCGTCTGGGCCTTGCGGTCCAGTTTGAAGCGGCCATGGATGCTCGCAAGAATGAAATCGAACCCCTCAAGCACGTCGTTCGCATAGTCCAGCGAGCCGTCGGCCAGGATGTCGGACTCGATGCCTTTGAGGATCCGAAAATCCTTGCCGAAACGTTTGTTCAGCCGGTCGGCTTCGCGGTGCTGCTGCGCGATCTCCTCCACGGAGAGACCGCCTGCGTAGTGCGCCGACTTGGAATGGTCAGCGACCCCGAAATATTCGAAACCGCGCTGGCGCGTAGCCTTGGCCATGGTCTCCAGGGTCTCGGTGCCGTCGGAGGCGTCGGTGTGGCAGTGAAGGATTCCCCGCAGGTCGTTGTCTGTGACGAGCTTCGGCAACTTGCCCTTCAGAGCCAGTTCGATCTCGCCGCGCCCTTCCCTGAGTTCGGGATCGATGAACGGCAGGCCGAGAGCACGATAGATCTCGACTTCGTCGCCGGCGATCAGCGTGCGGCCCTTGTGCAAGCCATCCGTCTCCAAGCGCCGGTGGCGAAAAGTAGGGCGGCGCCGAAGTGTTCGCGATCGGACAAGCGGATCTGCAATCCGTCCGCCGCGGATGCCTTCGGCGTCTTGTCGGCCTTGGCAGACTCCGCAGACTCCGCAACGACCGCGAGGTTCCCGACGAGTTCGCAGCCGCGGCGGAATTCGCCTGCGATCGTCACGCGCTTGAGCTCGGGCCGCGCCTTGCGAAGCGAGTCCTTGGCGTGCGCAAGCAGGGCGGCAGCACGGTGCAGGTGGAGGCGACCTTCTCCCCTTTTTGCGATGGCCAGGTTCTGCAGGATCTTGGTCTGCAGGGCGGCGCCCAATCCTTTGGCTTTCTTGATGCGGTCGTTCTTGGCGGCGGCCTCCAACTCCGCGAGCGAGGTGATGCCGAGATCCTTGTAGAGACGCAGCACCTTCTCGGGGCGGAGGCCGGGCACCGACAGCATCTCGAGCACACCCTCGGGAAACTCCTTGCGCAGCTTTTCAAGGTGCGGATGAGTGCCGCTCTTGTGGAGCTTGGTGATCATGTCGGCGATCGCCTCGCCGACGCCGGGGATTTCGGTAAGCCGGTCTTCGGCGATGAGCACGTGCAAAGGGACTGCGAGGGCCGCCAGGCTGTCGGCGGCCCGAGAATACGCTTTTGCCCTGTAGGGATTGCCGCCACGCAACGCGGTGCGCTGAGCGTACTCTCGCAGGAGACTTGCTACAATGCGAGCGTCGACGGAAGCCACTCAACGAGCCTCCCGTTCCGCGCCCCGCCTCGCCGCAGCAAAACCAGCTTGAGAGATCCGGCCCTCATCGGGCCGACCCTCGAGAGATGCCTCGAGCTTCTGCGCTGCCCGGAAGTCCTGAAGGTGCTGCGTGTTCGGGGCATAGGCGGCCTCCTTCTTGAGGAGATTGTAGATTCGGCCAACCACCAGCTGCAGATGCTTCATCCTGCCCCGCGGCATCGCTCGGGCTTTGCAAAGGGCCCGGAGAGCGTAAGCGCGGAAATAATCAAAAGCGTCGGACATGATCTCGGTAAACGGAGTCAATCGCCTATGGTTCGGTCGGCACCGCAGGATCGGAAGCCTGTTCGGCTGGTCATGAGGAACCTGACGCGTGGGCAGCGCGATCTTAAAAGTCGGCGCTCCACTCCATTCCACCGCGTTTCTGCGGTCGAAGGTGAAGCCCAGGCGCTCACAGACGGATGGCCGCTTGTCTCGAGTCCGGCGGCAATGGCGAGGAGCTTCGGGAACCCCGGGAATCGTTACGGCGTTGCACCGCCATCAGATGCGCAAGAAGGAGGAGCAGATGGCAGCCGCGAAGAAGACCACGCGAGGACGCAAGCAGGACCGGGCGCGCGTCGCCGGCGGGCAGAAGTACGAGGTCGGCTATGAGGCGAAGAAGACCGGCCGCTCCGTCTCCGCCGTCAAGAAGGCAGTCAAGAAAGTCGGCAATTCCCGCAAGCGGGTCGAGAAGCGTCTCGGCCGCTGAGCCGCGCTCTCTCGTGCCCAATCCGGAGCCGGCCTGCTCAAGGCCGGCCGCTCAAGCCCGGCTCGAAAAGCGAGTGAAGGCGGTCAGCCGCTGGACGCCGGGCTCGACGTCACGCATGTAGATCTCGGTCCGCAGAAACGCGATCTCCTCGTCTACGGCAGTCTCACACACGTCGATGTACCAGCTCTTCGGACGACCATCGCTGCCGTCATTCCAGCGGTAGCTCGTCACCGGTGCAAGTCCACGTGCTTCCTCCGCCCCCCTTTCAAGCCGCTAGACCCGCGTTCAGGGCGAAATGCGATGCCGCACCCGTCTACGACCTCAAATCCTCGCTGGTGAGGCCAGAACCACCGGCTGGTACGCGAGCCTGGTCCTCGGGAGGCGCCCATCGGCGGCTCTCTGCGCGCGCTGCGGGAAGGCGGCCACGCTCGCGCGCTCTGCGCCACCATCAAGAACGAGCAGGGGCGTGGGCGTCAGGCCTCGCCGGATTCGGAGAAGCTCGATGCAGGCGGCGTCGTGCGAGACACCGGCAGCGGCCGCTCGGTCGGTCCAGATGCCGAGGGCTGACCGCCCCTGGTGTCATACCGCTTGGCGAGATCCAGGAGACGACGCCGGGTGAACGGATCAGCCTTTTCGGCCATCCCGCGGACCCGCTGCGCGAGACCTTGGTAGAACTCCTGCTCCATGACACGCCCCTCGACATCACTGCCGAAAGTTGAGTGCTCTGCGGTCGCGGAGTCAAGAAGGTCGCAATAGTGCGTGAACGCGGCCAGGATTTCATCGGCCAGCTTGAGCTCCCGATGTCGGCTGAATTAGAGTGCCATCGCAGGGGGAAACTGATGGCCATGCTCCATCCGGTCCGGAAGGCGTGCCCGGCGTGCGGCAAGCCGATGAAAGCTGTGCCTGACGAAGCTTCGGAAGGCCGGCCGCGGTACGTCTGCACCAATTGCAACGACGACCCTCTGCGCGATCCCAACGCCCTCAAATGGGCGCACGGCCCGCTGCGGCCTCCGGAGCCATAGTTCTTCGCGTTGGGAGCGGACTTGTCGTGAGCCTGGAACTGGCTTGGCCGGATGCCGTTAGTGCGGCGGGCCCGCGCGAATGCAAGGCCTGCGTGGCTCCGCCCTCAAGCCCCCCAGCCCCCAAAAGGCGGGGCCACGCTCAATCCTCTCCGTCCTTCCGCAGAATTTTTCCTCATCCCTAACTTGCGTGAATCCCAGGCTGGGCAGGTTCAGGCAGGATGCTGGCTTCGCTGGGAGAGACCTCCAATGTTCGATGCTGAAACCACCGCGCTTTTGCGCGCGGTCCTCGAAGATGTCTGCGAGAGCGTGTCTTGCTACGAGACCGCTGCCCGCACCCACGTGGCCTCCATGATCCTCGAAGCCGCGCGCAAGGGCGAGACCTCGGTCGACGGGCTTAAGCAGATCGGCAGGAGTGCACTTCGCGGGGCGCCGATCGTGTGGAATTGACTGCACTAAAGCGGAGCAGCGCGCGCCCAGCGCCGCTTGGCCTCGAACTAGCCGAGGCTTATCGCTCGAGCTAACAGGCTCGCGTCCAAGTGCACCTGATCGACGCATCGCTGCACCGGACCCGGGTAGTCCTGCTCTATCCAGGGCTCATCGGCAAAGCGAACGTCCTCGATCTTCGACAGCCGAAGGCAAATCCACCTGGCTTGTGGCGTACGCTTCGTGCGCGCGCTCGCTTCCACAAGGAGAACGAATGCGCGCTCCTCTCCGGTCGTGTGGCCCAGATCGAACCTGAGGCCGTCGGAACGGCTACAGCAAGAATGAGTTTTCCGGGATGTGGGCTGCGAACCTCGGAGACGCCGCGATGATCGAAACGTCTAATATCTCGGTGAAATGCCCCCGTTGCGGCACATGGCCTATGGCCGCGATCCTTCCGAAACCGACGAACCTTCTGCAGCACATTCGTTTCACGTGCCCGAAATGTCGTCACCAGGAGGAGGGTCGGCTAAGCCGAACGGCACAGCAAGGCTTCGACGCCGCTTAGGAATCGGTGTAGATCCCGACCGGAGGCTCTCGAGCCGAGCAAGCCGCATGATATTCACCTTGTCAGTCTAGGCGACCCCGTCGGCGGCGGCGTAGTGACTTACATGCTCGGGGGAGTTCAATATGTGGCTGTCGCCGGCGGAATAAAATTTTCTCGTTCTCACCGACAGCGGACCGGCCTGGGTCGCAATTTTATCACTCCCGGGTCGGCCGAAGCCGTAAGCCTCGGCTTCGGCCCCCTCCTGCCGGCGGAGGATA
>NZ_JADPJF010000103.1:393736-399569 GCF_023073295.1 Bradyrhizobium sp. 23
AGGATACGGTGATGCCCACCACCAAGCCCGTATTTCACTGCTTTTGACGCTCAGACTGCGTGCGATGCCAGCCTTGGAGGCATGCCGTCCGGATTGAGAAGGCCCACGTCAACGTGCGCATGCGGAGAGGCGGTGACCCATGAGACGTATCAGACTGCTTTTCGCCGGAATCGCCTTGCTTTCCGTCGATGCCCACGCCCAAGAGGCGGCGATCAAAATCGATCCTTCGAAAATGATGCGGATAAGCTCGATCGATAAGCGGTTCCAGTCCTACAACATCGAAATGTTGGAAGTTACCGGCGGGATGTTCTGGAAGCCATACGGTCCGGTTTCGCGGAAGCAACCAAGCGGCACTTCGCAGAAATCGGATGTCCCCGCCGGCATGGACGCCAATCTGTACGAATATCGTCCGCCGGTCGATCTTTCGAACGGCAAGCTTCGCAAGCTCGCATCTGCGTTGGGCCCGGCGTACGTTCGAGTGAGCGGAACGTGGGCGAATACGACGTACTTCGCGGACGCGGATCCGGCGCCTTCGTCGCCGCCCTCCGGATTCAGCGGCGTGCTCAGCCGCGAACGGTGGAAGGGAGTGGTCGATTTCGCGGCGGCGAGCGATGCGAAGATAGTGACGTCGATGGCGATCAGTCCTGGGGTTCGCGATTCAGCCGGCGTCTGGACGCCTGGCCAGGCGAGGCGGCTTTTCGATTACACGCGTTCGATCGGCGGCGACATCGCAGCGGCCGAATTCATGAACGAACCTACGATGGCGACGATGGGGGGCGCGCCGAAAGGCTACGACGCGGAGTCCTTCGGTCGCGACTTCAAGCTCTTCGCGTCGTTCGTCAGGCAGGCGGCTTCGGGCATGCGCATCCTGGGCCCTGGCTCCGTAGGCGAGACGACGGCTCCGGATGCGATGATACACTACGGGTCTCAGGCGTGATAGCGACGTCTGACATGCTTCGACGGATGGGTACGGACCTCGACGCGTTTTCCTACCATCACTATGGAGCGGCCTCGCAACGATGCGCAGGAACGGCCGGAATGCCGCAGACGAGCGCTGATACGGCGCTCTCCGAAGAGTGGCTCGCCCGCACCGACCTGACCCTCGCGTTCTATCGCAACCTTCGTGACGAGTTTGATCCCGGAAAGCCGATGTGGCTTACCGAGACGGCAGATGCCGCCTGCGGCGGAAATCCCTGGGCCTCCACGTTTCTCGATACTTTCCGATATCTCGACCAGTTGGGGCGCTTGGCGAGGCAAGGTGTTCAAGTGGTGATGCACAACACTTTGGCGGCGAGCGATTACGCGCTCCTCGACGAGAATACGTTGAGCCCGCGCCCAAATTATTGGGCTGCGTTGTTGTGGCGCAAGCTGATGGGGACGACGGTTCTGGACTCCGCCGTTGAGATCGCCGAGGGGCAGCATGTCTACGCGCACTGCCTGCGCGGCGTGCCCGGCGGCGTCGCCCTGCTTGTCCTAAACAATTCAAACAGTGAGACCGTCATGGAGATACCGCTGGAAGGCAGGCGATACACTCTCTCCGCCGAGCAAATGCGGAGCGGCGATGTCGAATTGAACGGGATGTTGCTCAAGCTCGACGAGGGGGGCGATTTTCCGGCCATCGAAGGCGCGGCGACCGCCACGGGATCCGTGTCGTTCGCGCCGGGTACGATCACTTTTCTGACAATCGGGAGTTCACGGAACGCTGCTTGTGGCAGTTCGTGAAAGAGATTTGGGAATGGCGTCGCCGTGGCCTAGCCGAAGCTTCGTCAGCCCAGTCAAAATCGCTTGCGCCAAAAAAGAAAGGAGCGAAGACTGGATCGCTTCAGTCATGCGATGGAGCCGCCCATGACCGTCAACGGGAACTCTTCCGATCCGGCACTCCGAAACCTGGAAGCCCTGCTCCCCGACTTGGCTGATCTCTACAAGGACGTGCATTCGCATCCCGAATTGTCGATGCAGGAGACCCGCACGGCGGGACTGGCGGCGGACCGTCTTCGTGCCGCTGGTTACGAAGTCACGACCGGCGTCGGCAAGACCGGCGTTGTAGGTCTGCTCCGGAACGGCGAAGGGCCCACCGTAATGCTGCGCGCCGACATGGATGCGCTGCCGGTCCAGGAGGCAACCGGTCTTTCCTACGCCAGCAAGGCGACGGCGACGGATCGCGACGGCAACACCGTTCCTGTCTCGCATATGTGCGGCCACGACATGCACGTCACCTGGCTGGCGGGCGCCTCCAAGCTGATGGCGGATGCGCGGACTTCTTGGCGCGGCACGTTGATGGCGGTCTTCCAGCCCGCCGAGGAAACGGGCGAAGGCGCGCAGGCCATGATCGACGACGGCCTGTTCAAGCGCTTTCCCAAACCGGACGTGATCCTGGGCCAGCACGTCATGGTGGGTCCGTCTGGCACGGTCGCCGGCCGCGCCGGCGCGATCACGTCGGCGGCGGACAGCCTTCAGATACGGCTGTTCGGACGAGGGGCGCACGGCTCGATGCCTCAGGCCAGCATCGATCCCGTCGTCATGGCCGCCTCGACCGTGCTGCGGCTGCAGACCATCGTGTCGCGCGAAGTCGCTGCCGCTGAAGCCGCCGTTCTGACCGTGGGCGTCCTGCAGGCAGGCACCAAGGAGAACGTCATTCCGGACGAGGCCATCATCAAACTGAATGTCCGGACCTTCGACGCCGGGGTCCGCCAGCGCGTCCTGGCCGCCATCGAGCGGATTGCCAATGCCGAAGCGGCCGCTTCGGGAGCGCCTCGACCGCCGGAGATCACGACCATCGATCAGTACCCTCTCAACGTGAACAACCAGGAAGCTACAAGCCGCGTGGTGGATGCGTTCCGAGGATATTTCGGCACCGACCGTATACGGGCAACGGGTCCGGCCCCGGCCAGCGAGGATTTCGGATCGTTTGGGTCCGAATGGCATGTGCCATCGGTCTTCTGGTTCGTCGGTGGCACTGATCCGGCGACCTATGCGAAGGCCAGGGAGGCGAACAAGATCAACGAACTACCGGTCAATCACAGTCCGAAATTCGCGCCCGTTCTCCATCCGACGCTGCAAACCGGCGTCGAAGCGCTGGTCGCGGCGGCACGCGCCTGGCTGCCGGCCTAGAATGCCGGTCTGTTTCCCGGTCGATCGAAGCATGCTCGTCCTCTCTTGAGGCAAGGAGAGCCGGATCAATGGACAAGCTTCCGATCGTACTCGATCTGACCGGCACTTTCGTCTTCGCACTCAGCGGGGCATTGGCAGGCGCGAGGCGAGAGCTCGATCTGTTCGGCGTTCTGGTTTTGTCGTTCGCTGCCGGCAATTCGGGAGGGATCACGCGCGATCTTCTGATCGGCGCCGTGCCGCCCGGTGCGGTCGGCGACTGGCGCTATCTCGGCGTGTCGCTCGTGGCCGGCCTCATCACCTTTTACTGCTCGCCCCTCATCGTGCGGATGTCGAATCCGATCCTCATTTTCGACGCTGCGGGCCTCGCGCTATTCGCCGTCGCAGGCTCGTCGAAGGCGCTGTCGTTCGGGCTAAATCCGCTAATGGCGACGGTGCTGGGCGTGGTCACCGGGATCGGCGGCGGCATGGTGCGCGACGTCTTGCTGGCCGAGATTCCGACGGTGCTACGCGCCGAACTCTACGCCGTCGCGGCCCTTGTTGCGTCGGCAATCGTCGTGGTCGGCCACATGATGCAGTTGCCGGTCGCCGCGGTCACGTCGATGGCGCTGATTTCCTGTTTCTTGCTCCGCGTCGTGGCGATCAGGCGAGGTTGGCGCCTTCCGGTCGCGAAAATCGCGAAACGCAAGGACGCCGACGTCGCGAAGCGAAATCAGACGGGACCCGGAAGTTCCTAAGCGCGGATGCGCAACGATCGGCTCCGGATCCCTCGGAGAGCGGAGGCTGGAATGGCAAAGAGGTCATCGTTTGTGGCAAGCTGTTCGACGGCTGAGCGACGCGATGTGCGGACCGGCGGAGATCTTGATCGAAGACGATGCCATTTCCGAGGTGTCGGACTCGGTCGGACGTCCAGGCGGAGCGAATGTCATCGGCCTCGGCGACCGGACCGTGTCCCCCGGCTTAGGCGATATGCCGAGGCCGCCCGCCATGCTGGGACCGCGGTCTTCAGAACGTGAAGAGGATGGAAGCGTACCAAGAGTAGCGTCCGGTCTCGGACGCGTTTTCGAGTCCGCGTCTTACGTAGCCTAGCAGATGATAGTTGTCGGACACGTCGTAGCGCCATCCGACGCCCACGCTCGTCGCTGCTGGCGTTCCCTGCGAATCCGCGGTGGCGTGAAACAGCTCTCCGCCGATCTGGAGTTTGGGGAGAATCTGATAGTTCGCCACCACGCCGGCCTGGCAGAAGCTGGCGGTGCGGACTTCGTTTAGAGTGCAGCCGCCGCCGCCGAAGGCCGACCATTGCTTGCCGAAATCCTTCTGCACCCAGATCGGAAGCAGCAGCGATGCATGATCGTCGCCCGTGACCCCCGATCCGCTCGGCAGGAATAGACGTGGAAAGACGGCGACCTCGAAACCGAATCCGTCTTGGTGGAGGAAGCGGTACTTTGCCGCGAGTTCGACGTTGCTTGGACCGAAACGCGTTCCGCCGCTTGCGGCGTCGGTGTAGCCTGCCGGCATGGTGGCGGTGAGTTGGAGATCGCGCGCAGCACCGTAGTTGAAGTCGACCCCCGTCTCGCCAGACGTGCCGGCGCGCGTATTGGTTCCGTTGACGAAGGAATAGATCTCGAAATGTCCGGTCTCCGTGGGCTCCGGGTCGTCGGAAACGAACGGTGGACCGGCCAGCGAGGGAGTGGCGGTCAGGAACAGGATGCCGCCGACGGCTATCAGCCAACGGACCAATCTTTTCGCCACCCGGTGTTCCTCCCATTTGCGATATTTTCGATATGGCGGGCCGGCGGCGGTGGATCGACCGCGCCACGCCCGTCCGTCACTCTCGATTCTTGATCGACGAGACTTAGCCGAGCCTTAGGGATTCTTCGTCAAGTCGATCGCCGGGCGATCGGGTACGGCCGATCCATTCGGCGCGAGCAATCCCCGCCGAGTCGAGCGGCTTCGGGGGGACCGGACCGACTGCAACGCATTCACCGTGCTTGGGAATGCGCGCCACCCGCCCGCTCAAGAGTTCATCGGGCTTTGCCTAGCGGCGCCTTAGGAACCGACCGAACGATTTAACGGCTTCGACGCGCTGCGCCGGGTGTGCGCGACCCATCAATCCGCGGCAGGCAATTTGACGGTCGCGCGAAGGCCGCTCCGCTCGGGTTCTGTCAGATTCTCGATTTCGATCGAACCGCCGTATCTGGCGACAATGCGCTTCACGATCGAAAGCCCGAGACCCGATCCGTCTCCGGACGGCTTAGGTCCGCGGTAGAACGGCTCGAAGATTCGCTCTATATCTCGCGGCGGAACGCCGGGTCCGCTATCTTCGATCTGCAGGACGGCCTGCCCGGATTCGCGATAGATGCCCACATCCACCCGCCCTCCATCCGGCGTGTATCTCACCGCGTTTTCGACGAGGTTGCGGACAACGGAGGCCATGGCCACCGGATCGGCGCTCACGGAAACATGTTCTGCCATTGTGAAGCCGAGATCGACGTTGCGTTCGGAGGCTTCGGCCAGTAGATCCGCGACGACTGCCTTGACGATCTGCTCCAGGTGGACCGTCTCCTCGACCTCGGGAGAGGCGAGATCTTGCCGTGCCAATGCCAGAAGTTGATCGAGAAGATGCCGGGTCCGGCTCATCCCGCTTTTCAAGGCTTCGAGCCGGTCCCGCGCCCCCGGCGGCATGTCGAGCGGGTCAAGATTTTCAGCCTGCAGGCCAAGAGCC
>NZ_JADPJF010000103.1:399651-428046 GCF_023073295.1 Bradyrhizobium sp. 23
GATTGGTGTGCGAAGTTCGTGAGCGGCATCCGCCACGAACCGCCGCTGCTGCTCCATCATGGCCCGGATTCGTTCGAGCAGGCCGTTTATCGAGGCTAGGAATGGCTGCAGCTCGCTGGGTGCGCTCTCCGCCGGCAGCATGCGCAGGTCGTCGGCCCTGCGGACGTCCAACTCTTCGGCCAGGCGAACCACAGGGCGGAAGGATCGACCGATTACCAGTGCCGTGACCAGCAGCAGGCAGGGGATCAGCGCGGCGATCGGCAGCAAGGTCCGGATCGCCATATCGCCGGCGATTTCCGAACGAATCTCGTCCCCTTGCGCCACGGCGAACCGGCTGCCGTCCGGGCGCGTTCGGAGCAGCACGCGGGCCGGCCGGCCTTGGCGTACGTCATTGTGAAGGCCATCATGCAGGCTCCAAAGCCTGCGATCATCCGCCGACCCGCGCGGGATCGGGCCGAGCTCGAGCAGGACCACTTCCGACTCTGCGT
This sequence comes from Bradyrhizobium sp. 23, assembly GCF_023073295.1. NCBI lineage: Bacteria > Pseudomonadati > Pseudomonadota > Alphaproteobacteria > Hyphomicrobiales > Nitrobacteraceae > Bradyrhizobium > Bradyrhizobium sp. 23. The sequence goes on from NZ_JADPJF010000103.1 coordinate 400,140, forward strand.
CGACGCCTCCGACGGGCTGACTCTGCCTAGTCGATGCATTCATCGCGAACGCCCCGATCTGGGTCAGGACCGAATCCTGCATTTCGATGGCTTCGTTGTAGGCCCAAAGGTATGCCAATGTGCCGCCGGCAGCGCCCGTGAGCACGATGATCGCGGTAAGGCCGGTGAATAGGCGTCCGCGCAGCGACCTGGTCATGATGGCCGGTCCACCATCCACCCGACGCCCCTGACATTCCTGATCGCCGTGGCGCCGAGCTTCTTGCGCACGGTATGGATCAGGAATTCCACCGCGTTGCTTTCGACCTCCTCGCTCCAGCCGTAGATGTGGCGTTCGAGTTCGCTCCGGGACAGGATCGCGCCGGGTCGCGCGAGAAGTGCCTGCAGCAGCGCGAATTCCCGCGCGCTGAGCACGCACTTCTCTCCCGAGCACGACGCTTCACGGGTCGCAGGATCCAGTTGGAGCTTACCGTTGCCGAGGACTGGCGAAGCGCCGCTGCCCTCTCGCCTCGTCACTGCCCGCATGCGCGCCAGCAGTTCACCCACCTCGAAAGGCTTCACGAGGTAATCGTCCGCCCCGAGATCGAGGCCCCGGATGCGCTCCGTCAATGCGTCACGAGCGGTGAGGATGATCACCGGCAAGCGACTGCTGGCGCGAATGTGCTTCAGCACGTCGAGCCCGTCGAGACCCGGCAGACCAAGATCGAGAAGCGCGATTTCGTAGGTCTCGCTGCGGATGGCTTCCATGGCCAGTTCGCCATCCTGAACCCAGTCAATGGCGTAAGCGGCGTCCTTCAGCGCCTCCACCACTGCGGCGCCGATCATCCTGTCGTCCTCGACCAGGAGCACTCGCATCGATTCAACAACCTCGTCGGCCGAGAAATTTTACTGTCCCGCCCGCGTGGCCTTCGCATCGCGGCTTCCGCCGCCGCTGCAGCGGTGATCAGAAGGCGAGCATAAGGCGAAGAATGCCGTCTTCCAACTCGAAGGTTCCCTCGGAGGGTAGACCCTGCCGACTTAGGCAGGACTTAGGGCCACCAGAGCCAGCCTGCGGACGCCTGCCTAAGCCGGAGCTAAGTCTGCATGTGCAAGCTGATCCTTAATAGCGGCCCTGCCGATCTTAGACAGGAGACTAATCGACGTGCTTGGGAACAAACGCATCGGCAACATGCTGAACAAGGTCCCCGAAGTCACCGTGATCTTCTGGATCATCAAGATCATGTCGACCACTGTCGGCGAGACCGGCGCGGACTATCTCGCCGTTCACGTCGGCCTCGGGACGACGCTGACTGGTCTCCTCATGGCGAGCCTGCTTGCGGTGGCCCTCGTCGTCCAACTTAGTATGAACCGCTATGTGCCGTGGATCTACTGGTTGACCGTGGTGCTGGTCAGCGTCGTTGGCACGCAGATCACCGATTTTCTCTCGGACAAGCTGGAGGTCAGCCTTTACATCAGTACGGCGGCGTTCGCGGTCGTTCTAGCCGCCACCTTCGCGATCTGGTACGCGGTCGAGCGGACGCTGTCGATCCATACGATCGTCACGACTCGGCGTGAGCTCTTCTACTGGGCGGCAATCCTCTTCACCTTTGCGCTCGGCACCGCGGCCGGCGATCTCGCGACCGAAGCGCTTGGACTTGGCTTCAACGTCGGTGTCCTGGCTTTCGCCGCGCTAATCGCGGCCGTCGCGGGCGCGTACGCACTTGGTGTCGACGCAGTGCTCACCTTCTGGGTCGCCTACATTTTGACCCGTCCCCTCGGCGCCTCGCTGGGCGACCTCCTTTCGCAATCCCGAGATTATGGCGGTCTCGGCCTCGGCACGATCTACACCAGCCTCGCCTTTCTGACCGTCATCATCGCCCTGGTCGCGTGGCTCTCTTTTGAAGGAGAGCGCGTCAGCAAAACCCAGACCCTCCCAAGCAACTGACTCCCTTTTTCGAAGGTTCGACCAGACCAACCACGAGGACTGACAAGATGAAAAAGACTGCGATCGCATGTGCTGCGGCAATCCTTGCCCTCGCGACTGGCCAATCGGCTCCCTACAGGGACGGCCTTCTTCTGCCCCGCGCGGAAGCCGCACAGTCCAAGCTCGGAGATCTGACGCCATTCCGCAACATCGCTGCCGAAGTCGCAGCACTTGTCGACAAGGGCGACCTTCCTGGCGCCAAGATACGAATCAAGGATCTTGAGACCAAGTGGGACGAAGCGGAAGCCGGTTTGAAGCCGCGCGCGGCGGCGGACTGGCACACAGTCGACAAGGCCATCGACCGAGCACTCGAAGCCGTCCGCGAAACCAATCCTGATACCGCCAAGTGCAAAAAGGCGCTCGCGGATCTCCTGTCCGTCATGGACTCCATGAAGGCGTGACCCCCCGCCGACCCGCGCGATCGCGGCCCGTCGGTCTTCGTCACCGGCCGTCACCATGCGATGTGCCGGCCGCACCACCTCAAGAAGGAATCCGGATGAAAGACGGTATTGTAGAGAGCAAGGTTCCGGAAGTAACGGTGATCTTCTGGATCATCAAGGTGCTCGCGACGACGCTCGGCGAAACCGGCGGCGACGCCGTATCCATGTCCATGAATCTGGGATACGCGGTGAGCAGCGCGATCTTCGTAGGGATTTTCCTGATCTCGGTCGCTGGCCAGATATCGGTCCGGAAGTTCCATCCCTTCCTATACTGGTTCGTGGTCATCGCCACGACCACGGCCGGCACGACGATGGCGGACTTGGCGGATCGTTCGCTCGGCATCGGCTATCCGGGGGGATCCTCGCTTCTGTTCGCGCTTCTGATGATCTCGCTCGTCGTGTGGTACCGGTCGGAAGGATCGATCTCGGTCAACACTGTTTCGACCCCGCGCGTCGAAGTCTTCTATTGGACTTCGATCCTCTTCTCGCAGACGCTCGGAACGGCGCTCGGCGACTGGATGGCCGATACCAACGGTCTTGGCTACGAAGGCGGAGCATTGGTGTTCGGCGCCGGACTCGTCATAAGCGCAGCGGCCTACTACTTTACCTCTGCGTCGCGCACTGCACTATTCTGGGTTGCCTTCATTCTAACGCGGCCTCTCGGAGCCACACTCGGCGATTTGCTCGACAAGCCGGTGGCCAATGGCGGAATGGCATTCAGCCGTTATACTGCGACGGCAATCCTGGCGGCGCTCATCGTTGCTTGTGTGACCCTTCTTCCACAGCGCCCCGGCGGGCATGCTGGTCGGCCCGAAGCATCCAGGATTTGAAGGCATCTACGCGATGAAGATGGTCCAACTTCGTGATAACGCACCGAGTTGGGCCTCAAGTTCGATCTTAGCCTCCCTGAGGTTTCGGTTGACCCTGAGAAGGGCGCCGCACATCGGGTGGCTCCTCCGATGATGAGTATCCGGACGCCGTAATATCATGTCCGCAATTCGTAGCCGTAGGCAAGCAATCGAGCGCTGCTCTATGCCGGACTTTCTCAATACGCCGCTTGAGAATTGCCAACATCGATATAAAGCTCGACTTTTCCGGTGCCGCGAACTCCCGGAAGATGAATTCATCGAGAGCGGCCTGTTGTTCGACGAGATCGCCGAGCTGCCGATAAGCCTTGTCAGAGAGCGACAACCGAACTACGCGTCTGTCTGTTGAACAGGGTCTTCGGTGCAGCAATCCCCTTTTCTCCAACGCTTTTGACTGGTTCGTAACAAAAGACGCCTCGACGTGAAGCATTTTCGCAATAGCATTTATAGCAACGCCGTCGCCCATGGACAGGGCCACGAGTAGGCTAAATTGCGAATAGGTTAAGCCCAGCGCGCTTGCGCAGATCTGATGGATTTCTTCCAGATAGGCATTGATTGAAGCGATCTCCCACGCAAGCTGTCTGGTGGTTTCTTGCCGTGCGGAACGGATGGTCAGATCCGCATCAAGTGGATTGCGGCGATTTGGAGCGTCCATGCGACGGTTTGGCGTTGCTCGACGCGAGCTCATATCGGATCTCCGCCTTTATCAACTTGCCGGCGCACCCTCGCGGCTCTCAGTGTATTCAAAACGAGCACTACCGGACACCCCAACGCAAGTACCGTTCCGGCCAGAAACAGCATCTTCAGGACGACGGTCACGCAGCCGGCGCCGAGAAAAACCCGCGCTAAAGCGATGACGGCGAGATCGGCCCCCGGCCAGGCGACGCCAAGTGCTTCCCCCGTCCAAAACACGCCGAAGGCGGACAGCAGAACTCCCACGACGAACTTGAGCACATTTTCGGGAACGCGAGCTAACGGACGATGGATTGCCAGACCAAGCAGCAGAACTGCGCTGCAGGCTGCGATCGCTCCGGCGGCTGCAGAAGCGAACATCCCTTTCTGAGTACCCAGGGGCGACGACCACAAAGACGACCTCCAATCCTTCCAGCAGAACCGCCTTGAAAGCCGTGAGTGACGCGATCCTGTCGAGCCTGGCTTCGCTTGGATCAGCCAGTCCTTGCAGCTGGGAGGTCTCGGCCGCGAACGCCGCCTCCTTGTCATGCAAAACGATTAGACCGGCTGAGCGCAAGATCGCCATCCGCAGCCATCGAAGGCCAAACAAGAGCAGAAGACTCCGATGACGAACTGGAGCAGGTGCACCGGAATTCGATCCAGCGCTGGTCCGAATAGAACGACGATCCCGGACAGAGCGCACAGGCCAGCGAACAGTCCGATCACTGCCGGCCGCCACACCCTTATGGTGACGACCGCCAGGACGATCGTGAGAGCCTCGACCGCTTCCACCAGCGAAGCGAGAAAGGCAGCCGTCACAATGGGCCACGCCAGATTCATGCCGTTCACCCTGTTCGCAGCGCCATGGGCTTGATCCTCCCAGCCAAGGCGTAGGCGACCGTCGTCATGAGAGCCAACCCAGCCAAGCCGACCGTCAGCTGCACCCACAATGCGTTCGAGCCCAACTCGATGAGGGAGTGTGCGCAGAACGAAAGCACCACGCCGGAGCAGAACACCGGAAGCGAACGCTTGCCGCAGGCGATCATCGGCGCAAGCGCGCGCCAGCGCAAAACCGACGAATCCGGCCGCAGCAGATTGTTGGCTACGAGGGCCAGCGCCACGAAATGGACGATCCGCGACGGCGCGAGATTTGTCTTGTGTGCGGGGTCGAAGGGATTGGGGATCCAAGCCGGTAGGACCCCGAATTGAGCTCTCAAGGCGATCGCCAAGGTCAACCCGAGCACCCCGAGCGCGATCCAGAACACGACGTCCGATCGCAGGATCGACTCGAACGGTCGCGCTGCTCCGAAGCCGACCCATGCACCCAGGAAGAAGAGAAATTGCCAAGTGAAAGGGTTGAAGAACCAGACCCCGGCCGCGACGCCGGGGAGGTTCCAGCCGAAGCTGCGGGACGCGAGGTACAAACCCAGCGAAAGGGCGAGGGCGAGCGACGGATTCCTCGCCAGCAGCCACATACCAGGTATGAACGCGGCCAGCAACGCGATGTAGAGGGGCAGCACGTCCAGGTTGACGGGCTTGTATGTCAGCAGGAGCGCGTGCCCCACCGCGCGGAGCGGCGCTTCTGTGAATGCGGCGACGTTGAACTGGTAGACGTCGTCGGGATCCCCGGAAACGTATGATACCCAGAGGATCGCGCAGACGTAGACGAGCAGGACGCCAAGGTGTGCTGCGTAGAGCTGAAACACCCGCTTCAGGATCCTCGCAGCCGCCGCCCCGTAGCCTTTTTCGCGTAAGATCCGGAGAAAAACCAGGGCGGCCGTATACCCGGAGATGAAGACGAACAGGTCTGCAGCATCGCTGAACCCGTAATTTCGTACAGTCAACCAGCTCAAGATCTCATGCGGAGTATGGTCGAGAAAGATGGCCCAGTTGGCCAGACCCCGAAAGAGGTCAAGCCTCGGGTCGCGTCCGGAAGTTGTATGCGCAGTCGAGCTGCTCATGACCATCTCCATCCGAACATCAAGATGACGCGGGCGCGCCGGCGACCTGGACCAGATCGCCGTTCGCGAGCGTCTCCGGAGGATTGTTCACGACGCGATCGGATCCCGTGAGACCGGCAAGAATCTCCACGCTGTCGCCGAAGTCGCGGCCAAGCAGCACGCTCTTCAGCACCACCTTGTTGTCGGCATCGAGGACCGCAACCTTTGCGCCCTTGTTATTTACGACGAGCGCCGTTGACGGCAGCCGGAGATGGTTGGGATCCGATGGAATCTGGAAGTGCACGTTGCAGTAGGCGCCACCGAAGAACTTGCCATCCGCGTTGTCGGCCTGCAGCTCGACCTGCATGCTGTGGGAGGTGCTGTTGATCGACTTCGAGATGTGCGACAGCGTCGCGTCGAACTGGACACCGGGGTACTGCGGCATCTCGAAGGGGGCGGCCATTCCCTGCTTCAGCCCGGCGGAGAAGGACTGCGGCACCTGGACGTAGATGCGGACTCTGTGAAGGTCCGAGACCTCGAACAGGGGCTGTCCTGCGCCTCCCGAGGAGATCAGCATGCCGATTTCGACGTTGCGCGCCGTTACGATGCCGTCGAAGGGAGCCGTCAGCGTCTTGAACGACTGCATCGCCTCGAGCTGCTTGACGTTGGCCTCGTTGGCATCGACGACGGCCTCCTTCGCCTTGGCGTCAGCGTCGGTCTGGTCGGCGAGCTGCTGCGCGACGATCTGCTTCTGAAGCAGGACATTGTTGCGCGAGGCTGTCAGATTCGCGATCTGCAAATTGGCGCGCACGCTTGCTAACGTCGCCTTGGCCTGGCTGAGCTGCTGGTCGAGATCGGGCGCATCAATGTTCGCCAGCGCCTGGCCGGCCTTGACTGGCGTTCCGATGTCGTGTTCCCAGCTCTTGAGGTAGCCGTTCACCCGCGCGTAGATCGCGGCCTTGTTGAAGGGCTGGACGTTGCCCGGCAGTGTCAGCGTCTGGTTCGCCGGCGCCGGAATGAACGACGCCAGCGAAACCGTTGCGGTGGTCTGCCGGTTGGTCCAGTCCACGACCTCCTGCTTGCTCTGTGCCCGGCTAGTGAAGCCGTAGCCCGCGATGATCCCCGCCAGTGCAACGAGGGCACCGGCAACAGTCATCAGGCTTCGTTTTCGGGGGATATTAACGCCATCTGTCGACATCGGCCGCTCCGCTCAATCCGTTGATGTAATCTCGGGCGAGGTGCGTCCACGACCGCCGTGCACCAGGCTGAAAATCGTCGGCACCAGAAAAAGCGTGGCGCAGGTCGCGAAGACCAGGCCTCCGATCACCGCACGCCCGAGCGGCATGTTTTGGCCTGGCTCGATCGCCATCGGCAGCATGCCGATGACCATCGCAAGCGCGGTCATGAGCACGGGTCGGAAGCGCGAGCTTCCCGCATCGGTGGCCGCCTCTAAGGCGCCCGCGCCCTCCGCCATCCGCTCTCGCGCGAAACTGATCACCAAGATGCTGTTTGCCGTCGCGACACCCATGCACATGATCGCGCCGGTCAGCGCGGGAACCGACAACGTCGTGCCCGTGCCGAACAGCATCCAGACGATGCCGGCGAGCGCGGTGGGCAGCGCCATCACGATGACGAAAGGGTCGAGCCAGGACTGGAAGTTGACGACGATGAGGAGGTAGATCAGCACGATGGCGGCGGCGAGCCCGACGAAGAGCTGCTGATATGCGCTCGTCATCGTGCTCACCTGGCCGCGCAGCGCCACGCTGGCCCCCGTCGGGAGGCCGTTTGCGGTCGCCTCGATGGACTTCCGGATATCGGCGGCGAGCGCACCCAGATCGCGGCCTTGCGGCATGGCGTAGATGTCGATGACCGGCGTGACGTTGTAGTGCGAAACCACGGCATCGCTGCGGCTGCGCGCGACGTCGGCGATGCCGCCTAACAACTGTGTGTTCGCTCCCGTGGCCGAGGTGACCGGAATGTTCTTTAGGCCCGCCATGGTGTCGATGTCGCGCTGCGGCGTCTGGATCGAGACCGCATACGACACGCCGTTCTTCGGATCCAGCCAGTAGGTCGGCGAGGATTGGGAGCTTCCGGACAGCGTCGTGAGCATGGCTGTCGCGACGTCCTTTTCGCTGAGCCCCGCCAGCGAGGCCATTGACCGGTCGACGTTGACGTCGAGTGTCGGCTGTTGGAACGCCTGCTGGATGCGCGCGTCGGCAATCCCCGGGATCGCCTTGATCCGGTACAATAGCGCGTTGGCGTAGGTGCGATCGGCGACCAGATCCCTGCCGGCAACCTGCACGTCGATCGGCGCCGGCACGCCGAAATTCAGCACCTGGCTGACGATGTCGGCGGGAAGGAACGCGAAGGACGTGCCCGGGAATTGCTGCGGCAGCTTCTCCCGCATGGTTTTGATGTAGTCGTCGGTCGGCGCGTGATTGGGATTGAGGCTGATCAGGATGTCGGCGTCGCCTACACCGATGGTGCCGGAATTGTTGTAGGCCATGTTGATGCCGCTGACGCTGAGACCGACGTTGCTGACGATGCCTCCCATCTCGTTCTTCGGAATGATCTTCTGGATTTCGGCGCTGACCTTGTCACTGAGACTGACCGTCTGCTCGATCCGCGTCCCCGTGGGGGCGCGGATGTGAAGCTTGATCTGGCCGGCGTCCACCGTCGGAAAGAAGTCCTGTCCAAGATATGGCGCCAGTCCGAACGACAGGACGCTGAAGATCAGGAAGCCGGCGATGACCTTGACGCGGTTGGCGAGGCAAAGCTGTAGCAGGCCGCGGTAGCGCGCGCGAACACCCTCGAACCTCCGTTCGAAGCCGCGCTGGAATCGGGTGAAAGGATTGCGTGATGGCGGCGCGCCGGCGCCCTCGCCGGCGTGTTGGATCTGCTGATGGCGCAGCAGATAGTTGGCCATCGTCGGCACCAGTGTGCGCGACAGCACGTATGAGGCCGCGAGGGCCAGGATCACGGCTTCGGCGAGCGGCCGGAACAGATAGCCGGCGACACCGCCCAGTCCGAACATCGGAACGAAGGCGATGCAGATGCAGAGCAGCGATACCGTCGCCGGCACCACGATCTGGCGAGCACCGGTTAGGATGGCCGGCTCGATGGCCTTGCCTTGTTCCATGTGCCAGTTGATGTTCTCGATCGTGACGGTGGCGTCGTCGACCAGGATGCCTACCGCGAGCGCAAGCCCGCCGAGCGTCATGACGTTGATGGTCTCTCCGAGCACCGAGAGACCCGCCAGCGCTGCCAGGATGGCCAGAGGGATCGAGATCGTGATGATCAGCGTGGACCTCCAGCTGCCGAGGAACAACAGGATCATCATGCCGGTCAGGACTGCGGCGATGATGCCTTCCTTGACCACGCTGGACACGGCGTCGGTGACATAGACCGACTGGTCGCCCACCGGCGTCAGCTTGAGACTGCTCGGGAGCGTCTTCGAGATTGACGGCAACAACGCCTTGACGTTGTTGATGATGTCGAGCGTAGAGCTCACGCCGGCCTTCATGACCGTCAACAGAACGGCGCTGGCTCCGTTGACGCGGACCGCGTTGGTCTGCGGCGGGTTACCGTCGTGAACGTAGGCTACGTCGTGCATGTAGATGACCGTGCCGTTGACGGTCTTGACCGGCAGATTGTTGAAGGCCTCGATCGCCTTCGGCGAGTCGTTCAGGTTCACCGTGTATTCGTAGGAACCGATCTTCTGCGTTCCGACCGGCGTGATCAGGTTCTGCAGGGACAGCGCGTTTATGGCGTCGTTCGCGGACACGCCATACTGGTGGAGCGCCCGCTGGTCGAGGTCGGCCTGCACCTGCCGCACCTTGCCGCCGAACGGCAGCGGCAGCGTGGCGCCCGGAACGGGCGCCAACGCCGGCCTGATGAAGTTGAGCGCGGAATCGTAGACCTGCGTCTCCGAAATCTGGGGACTGGAGAGCGCGAGTTGCAGGATCGGAACACTCGAAGCGTTGAACGATAGGATCAACGGCGGCGTTATCCCCGGCGGCATCTGCTTCAGCACGGTCTGGGACATACCGTTGACCTGCGCCAACGCGGCGTTGATGTTCACGGTCGGCTGGAAGAATATCTTGATGATGCCGTAGTTGGCGATCGACTGGGATTCGATGTGCTCAATGTCGTTGACGCTGTTGGGCAGAGAGCGTTCGTAGAAGGTGACGATGCGGCCGGCCATGTCATCGGCGGGCAATCCGGTATAGCTGAACACGACGCTGACGACGGGAATATTGATGTTGGGGAAGATGTCCGTCGGGGTGCGCAGTGCGGCGGTCGTGCCGAAGATCGTGATCAGCACGGCCATCACCACGAACGTATAAGGCCGCGCCAAGGCGAGCCGCACGATTCCGAGCATTCGAATCTCCTGCCGACGTCGGAACGGATCGAGGACTGGCTCGATCAGGTACCGGCGCTGGGTTCACACTCAATCTCCAGGATAACGTTGCATACGGTATTAGGATAATGCATTCTCACCATTCGGACATGTCTAATTTGAATTACGGTGCCTCCATTGAAGAAGTCGGCTCCCCGTCTCGCATCCATCGATCTCAATCTGTTGGTCGTCTTCGACGCCGTGATGCGGGAAAGATCGACGACGCGGGCGGGAAAGCGCCTGAGCCTTAGCCAGCCCGCCGTGAGCCACGCGCTGGGGCGCCTTCGCCACATGCTGAAGGACGAACTGTTCGTCCGGGGGCCGCTCGGCATGGTGCCCACACCTCGTGCGGAACAACTTGCAGCGCCGGTCCGAGCGGCCATCGACGGTCTGCAGGAAGCCCTCGAACCGGATGAATTCGACCCCGGAACGGCAACTCAGTCGTTCAACATCGCCGTCGACAACTATGCAGCCATCGTGCTCGTCGCTCCGATCGTGGCGAACGTCGGCAAGTTTGCCCCCGGGGTGAGGTTGGATTTCCGCCCTAGCGGAACCCTGAACGTGCTGGATCTTCTCGATCGAAGCGAATTGCATTTCTCGGTCGGTGCGTCCGATCTCAAGGCCGAGCGTTTCTCGCGCACGCGGCTGCTCCAAGACGAATTCGTCGCGGTCATGCGTCGGGACCATCCACTTTCCAAAGGTGACCCAGTCTCCTCGGAGGCGCTCGCCACTACGAGGCAATTGGAAATTTCGTCCGCTCAATTCGGGGGCGAGACAATGGGGACCGAAAGCCCCTCCCTCAGGCCGAAGCGGCAGATCGGAATACGGGCTCCCATTCTGTCCGCCGCGCGCATTCTCGCGACTGCGGATTACGTGTGCGTGCTGCCCCGGAGGGTTGCCATTGAGATAATTCGGTCCCGGGAGCTGACATACCGGGAGCTGGCACGCCATCCCAAGTCCATTGAAACGACGATGGTCTGGCTTCGCAGGCTGGACAACCAGCCCGCGCACGCCTGGATTCGGAACGAGATAGCGAAGGCCGTTGGTGGCCTCATTCAAGGCCGATCCCGTTAGAGCGACCGCGGTCCAAACAGCGATCAAGCTGGGAGCGGGCCAGGCACGGTGTCACTGGGCTCGCCTGGTCCGGCGGAGATGCCTCTCGCCGGCCGATCTCGAGGAGATCGTGCGAGGCCGGGCGGGCGGCGCGGCACTGCGGGTGGGCTCTCGGCAAGGTCGGCGAAGGAATCCTTTGAAAATTCCGAACGCCTTGAAATCGAATCCTTGGGAATTGAAATCCGATTCCTTCGACATCGAATCCTTGAAAAACGAATCCTTGAAGACACACGAATCCTTGAAATACGAATTATCAAAAATTTCTGCTCTGCCGCCCGTTCCCTACGGGGGCGCGGCGTCGGGCCGGGCCGTGACGGCGTGCCCCGGCTGGGCCGGCGGCCAAGCTCGCATTGGCCGGATCAATCGACGAGCCCGGTCAAAGATCATCACGCAGTCCCTTGAAGAACGGGTGCCTGACCTTTCCCAGCCGTGCTCCTCGCATTCGCGGATGGCGCCAGTTTCGTGCAGCACGGAGATTGCCCAGCCGCGCAGCGTCCGGATCGCCGGGCACCTTTCCTTGAACATCAGCATCGGGATCTCGCTCCGTCCTCGGACGAATCCTTGCCGTCCGACCGCGTTCCGCGCTGCTAACACAGACCAGGGATTCGGAATCAGGGGAGCTGTGGCTTGTCCCCGAGTTCCGTCGCGAAAACCTAGAGCTGCCAGCGCAGGGGCCTCTATCTCGCCGCTCGCGACGATCTTGAGCGCGCCGTCCAGAAGCGGCCGCTGCAGCAGCTTGGCGTCGGCCCGGGGTGCGCGCATCCAGACGTCGTATTCATCGGCCGCGGTCAGGATCGCCGGCATCGCTTCGGGATGGACGCGGCCGACCTCGGCGTTCGGCTCGCAGGTCAGGACTGGCGTCGGGGTATGGACGTCGGCCCCATCCGCATCGGTGAACTGAACGATACCGGAGTAGGAGACATCAGAAGCCAGCGGGTAAAAGGCCAGCCGGGCTGCGGCTTATCGCCAGCAACCCGACCGGTTTTGCGTCTTTCAGTTTGGCCCTGTGGGTCATCCGTGCGGGAGTCTGAAGGCCGAGCTCGGAACGTCCGCATCAGCGCGTGGCACTACTGTCATTACGTGCCCGGTTCGCAGGGAACGTTGTTGCCGGTCCAAGGCGCCGTGGCAAACGCGGCCACACGGGGTGCGGGGACACAGAGGCGCCCCTCGATATCGCGAGGTGCGGTTGGGCCGTCGCGTTCGACATTGACCGCAAAGTGCCGTGCGGCGGCCTGGCTCTCGCGGGCGATTGCGGGCGAAGCCAATACTGCCGTCGCAATTAGCGCGGCCGAAACGATTTTGAGCTTGCTCATTGATTTCTCTCTTGTTGGATGTGGGAAGCCAAGACAGTCGGCTTCTCAAGAGAAGTGTGAACGGACGCGGCCGTCCAAATGCAATTATCTTCACGCTATTTCAATCGCGCGTGAGCATGGCATCCGGTGGACTGGCAATTCTCTCTCGCAACAGCGTGCCTCGCTGCTCGCTTGACCTTCATGAAAGCGCAAACCTCGATCTGCCGTACGCGCTCGCTCGAAATCGAAAGCTCGCGCGCAAGCTGGTCGAGTGTCGGAGGGTCGTCGGTCAAACGGCGTGCCACGAGCACGCGACGCTCCCGCCCAGTGAGCATGTTGACTGCGGCATGCATGGCGTCGGCTTGTTGCGTGCCTTCTTCGGAGTCCGCAAGAAGGAGTTCGGCGTTAGGCGCCTCGTCCTGCAGCATGTCCTGCCACTCGCCGATACCTTCCTCTCGATTGACTGGCGAGTTGAGCGACAGATCCCCGCTCAAGCGACAGTCCATATCGATCACCTCGCGCGGAGTAACCGCAAGACTTCGCGCAATCTGCTCGGCGAGCTCGGGCGTGACGCCTACTGCGTCGCTCTTTAGCCTCCGCTTTTCTCCGCGCAGGCGGAAGAACAGCTTTTTCTGGGCCGCCGTCGTCCCGATCTTGACCAGCGACCATGAGCGAAGGATGTACTCGTGGATGCTGGCTCTGATCCACCAGGCCGCGTAAGTCGAAAAGCGCGAGCCGCGATCGGGTTGGTATTTCGAGGCCGCAAGCACCAGCCCGACGCTCGCCTCGGCCATGAGGTCGGCCAGCGGCAGGCCGTATCCCTGGTAGCTCCTCGCGACCTTGTGGGCGAGCCTCAGATGGCTGGTGACCAGGGCATGGACGGCGTCCTGGTCTCTGCTCTCTTTCCAACGCCGCGCAAGCTCCTGTTCGTGCTCCGACTCGAGCATCCCGAATCTTCTGACGACAGAGGCGTAGCCGTTGAAATGGTCGTTGTCTGTTCCGAAACGGTGCGTGGCGGCAGTTACGTTGGTGACCCGCATCGTACAGCTCCGATGTTCTGAATCCGGAACAGGGACAGTAGGAGCGCAGGCGATCGGCAAGCCACTAAATAGGGCTTTAACTGTCTAAATTTGCGTTTAGCGGAGACCCTCGTGCTTCGACGGACGGGCCCGTTCGAAGGGCAAGTGCGGAAAGCGCGCCAGCCGTCGACCTCGACTGGAGCACTCCCCGGGCTGTCGAACATTCCAAGCCCAAAGGGTCAGCGCACGACCGGCCGAAAGTCCCGACGCAGGGCTTTCATTGCGGCATCGCCGAGGTTGAGCGTTCCGCGCACCAGATCCGGCGGCGTCAACGCCATCCACCTGCGAGGTCGGGGTGGGCTCGGCCAAGCTGCGAGCGTGTTACGCCGGGCCCGGCGCAGGGCGGGCTTCGGGCGCTCGCGCCGATGCGCGCCGGACGAGGTGCTGCAGCCGATCGAGATAGAGATAGACGACCGGGGTCGTGAACAGGGTCAGCAGCTGCGAAAGCAGCAGGCCGCCGACGATGGCATATCCGAGCGGTTGGCGGATTTCGGCCCCGTTGCCCGTTCCAAGCATCAGCGGCACGCCACCGAGCAGAGCCGCCATGGTTGTCATCAGGATCGGCCTGAAACGGAGGACGCAAGCCTGATAAATCGATGTCTCGGAGTCCGCCCCTTCCGTCCGTTCGAGCTCGAGCGCGAAATCGACGATCATGATGCCGTTCTTCTTGACGATACCGATCAGCAGGATGATTCCGATGATCGCGATCACGCTCAGGTCCATGTGCACGGCCATCAACAGAAGCAGCGCTCCAAGCCCGGCAGAAGGCAAGGTAGAGAGAATGGTGATCGGATGGATCAGGCTTTCGTAGAGCACGCCCAGGATGATGTAGATCACCACCAGTGCAGCCAGGACCAGGATCAGTTCGCCGCCCAGCGCCGACTGGAAGGCGCTGGCGTTGCCTTGGAACGTGGTCGTCAGGGAAGCCGGCTTGCCACTGTGCTGCTCGAAATCGTGGATCGCCGTAACCGCGCCGCCCAGGGAGGCGCCGGGCTGCAGATTGAACGAGATCGTCGTCGAGGGGAACATGCCTTGGTGATTGATCGCGATGGGAGCCGAGGTGACGCCACTGTTCGTGAGCGTGCTCAGCGGGACTTCTTGTCCGGTCGAAGACGCAAGATAGATGCTCTGTAGTGCCATTGGGCTGGTCTGGAAGCGCGGATTCACCTCCATGACGACGTGATACTGGTTGAGCGGCGTGAACATGGTCGAGACGATCCGCTGGCCGAAGGCGTCGTCGAGCGTGTTGTCGATGTTCGATGGCAGGATACCGAAGGTCGACGCGACCGGCCGGTTGACGGTGACGTTGAGCCGCGGCCCGGCGTTCTGCTCGTCGCTGGTGACGTCGACGATGCCGGGAATTGCCTTCAGCTTCTCAAGGAAAATCGCGGACCAGTGCGTCAGCTCGTTCGAGTCGGCGTCCGTCAGGGTGTACTGATATTGCGTCTTGGACAGACGCGCCCCCACCATGATGTCCTGCGCCGACTGCATGTAGAGGGTGATCCCGGATACGGCAGCGAGATTCGTCCGAAGCCGCGCGATCACCTGATCGGCGCTGACATCCCGCTGGCCGAGGGGCTTCAGCGCGATGAACATCCGGCCGTCGTTGAGGGTGGCCGTTGCGCCGCCAGCGCCGATCTGGGCGCCGGTCGAAGCGACGGCCGGGTCCTTGAGCACGACAGCGATCAGAGCCTGCATGCGATCGACCATGGCGGGATACGAGATATCCTGGCCGGCTTCCGCGATCGCGGTGATCATGCCGGTATCCTGCTGCGGAAAGAAGCCCTTCGGAATGATGACGTAGAAGTAACCGGTCAGGCCGATCGCCAAGAACAGCGTCATCAGAGTGATCAGGCGATGACGCAGCGCGAGCTTCAGTCCGCGCGCGTAGACGGCGAGCAGCCCGTCGAACCCACGCTCGAACTGGATGTACAGCCAGCCATGCCTCCCGGTGTCGTGCTTGAGAAGCCGCGCGCACATCATGGGCGTCAGGGTGAGCGAGATCAGGAGAGAGAGGACCAGCGACACGCTGACGGTGACGGCGAATTCCTGGAACAGCTCTCCGACGTAACCGCCCATCAGGAACAGGGGGATGAACACGGCGATCAGCGAGAGCGTGATCGACACGATGGTAAATCCGATCTCGCGCGATCCCTGCAGCGCGGCCTCCATCGGGGTCAGGCCGGCCTCGACGTGGCGGACGATGTTCTCGATTACGACGACCGCGTCGTCCACCACGAAGCCGATCGCGATCGAGAGCGCCATCAGGGAGAGATTGTCCAGGCTGTACCCCAGTTCGTAGAGGACGGCGAACGTGCCGATGAGCGACAGCGGCACGGTGACGGCGGGAATGACGGTCGCCCAGAAATTGCGAAGGAAGACGAAGATCACCATCACGACGAGTGCCACGGTCAGCAAGAGCGTGAACTGCACGTCGGAGACCGAGGCGCGAACGGTCTGGGTCCGGTCCGAAATGACGTTGATCTTGATGGCCGGCGGCAGCGACGCCTGCAGTTGCGGCAGCAGCCCCTGGATGCGATCGACCGTGTCGATCACGTTTGCGCCGGGCTGACGCTGCACGGCCAGGATGATGGCGCGATTGTTGTTGTACCAGGCGGCCAGCAGATTGTTCTCGGGCCCTTCGATGACGTTGCCGACGTCCCGGAGGTGGACCGGCGAGCCATTGCGGTAGGCGACGATCAGACTTTTGTAGGCTTCGGGCTTGAGCAACTGATCGTTGGTATTCAGGGTGAAGGTCTGCTTTGGGCTGTTCAAGGTGCCCTTTGGCTGGTCGACATTGGCCTGCATCAGGACGTTGCGGACGTCCTCCAGGCCGATGCCACGATTGGCAAGCGCTTGGGGGGCGAGCTGAACCCGGATCGCCGGCTTCTGCTGGCCGCCGATGCCGACGGTACCGACGCCCGCGATCTGCGAGATTTTCGGCACCAGAATGTTTTCCGCGTAGGCGTCGACCGTCGTCAACGGCAGCGTGTCGGACGTCAATCCGAAGACGAGGATCGGCGTCTCCGCCGGGTTCACCTTGCGGATGGTCGGGGGGTACGGAATGCCCTGCGGGAGGTAGGGACTGGCCGCGTTGATCGCCGCCAGCACGTCGGTCGCCGCGCTGTCGATGTTGCGGTTGAGAGCGAACTGGACGGTCAATTGGGTGAATCCCAGAGCGTTCGACGAGGTCAGCTGCACCAGCCCCGGGATCTGCGAAAACTGCTGCTCGAGCGGGGTTGCGACCGACGAAGCCATGGTCTGGGGATCGGCCCCGGGTAGCTGAGCCGTGACCTGGATGGTCGGAAAGTTGACGTTTGGCAGCGCGGCGACTGGAAGCAGCCGGTAGGTCACGAGACCACCGAGCAACAGGCCCAGCATGAGCAGCGCGGTCGCGATCGGCCGGTGGACGAAGGGTGCGGAGATGTTCATGGGAGCGCCTCCTCGACCGAGCTTTGCAGGTCGGCTACTTTGGCGGCGTCGCCGGTAAGCTCTTGCACGCGCACCCCCTGCTGCAGACGGTACTGACCGTCGAGCACGACCTTCTCGTTGGGCTGAAGGCCCGTCCGGATCAGGACCTTGCCGCCGCCGAGGTCGGAAACCTCGATGGGCCGGGGTTGGACGGTTTGGTCGGTCCCGATCACCCAGACATAGGCGCCCTTGGGTCCTTGCTGAACCGCGGACGCCGCGAGGGTCAGGCCGTCGTGACGCGTCTCGAGCAGCAGGCGAGCGTTGACCAGTTCGCCGGGCCAGAGGTTGCGTTTCGCGTTCGGAAAGCTCGCACGCAAGCGGATCGTTCCGGTGGTCTGGACAATCTGGTTGTCGACGAGATCGAGCTGACCTTCGTCGAGCTTGGTCGTGTCGTCCTGGGCGTAGGCGAGGACCTTCAGCGGCCCGTCGGCCATTCGCCGGTTGATATCGACGAAATCCGTCTGCGGCAGAGAGAACAACAGCGATATCGGTTGGATCTGGGTGACGTCGACGAGTCCGTTCTGGTCGGTCGGATGGATGATGTTGCCGATGTCGATCTGGCGGATGCCCGTCACGCCGTCGATGGGCGAGGTGAGCCGGGTGTAGCTGAGATTGGTCTTGGCCTGCTCGATTACGCCTTCGTCATATTTCACCATCGCCTGGAGCTGCGCGACCTGCGCCTTCGTGGTGTCGACAAGCTGAGTGCTCGCCCAGCCGTTCTTAGCGAGCGGAGTGTATCGGTTCAGATTGGCCTCCGCGTTTTCGACCTGGGCCTGATCGCGGTCGCGATTGGCGATAGCCTGGTCGAGTTGAGCTTGGTACGGGCGCGGGTCGATCTCCGCGAGCACATCCCCGTTCTTGACCGTCTGTCCCTGGGTGAAGCTGATCTTCGTGAGCTGGCCGGTGATCTGGCTGCGTATGATGACGTTGTTGAACGCGATCACGGTGCCCACGCCACGCAGGTAGATGGGCACCTCGCGGCTGAGCACTGTTCCGGAGACCACGGGCACCGGTGGAGGGGCCGTGCTGTTCTGGACGGGTTCGGAGTGTTGCAGTCGCCTTGCTGCGAGAGCGCCGCCGCCTGCGACCAAGAGCCCGGCGATCAGAGCAATCGACAATCTTCGCATGATTTTTCTCCGTGGTGTCAGCATCCGGCCATCGTGGTGACGTCTGACCCGGACGTGACCGAGCCCATGCAAGGCGTGTTCGTTCCGAGCGCGGTCGCGCCCGAGATGGTGGATACGCTCGGCGCGGGCACCGGAACCATCGGGCTTAGACCGGCGCCCGCGGTCTCGACGGCGTCGAGCGGAATGGTGCCGCCGACCAGACTGGCCGCCGAGTTCGCAACGTCGGAAGCCGAAGCGGTCGTGGTGCTGGTAGAGTTCGAGATGCAACTCGAGATCGAGCTCATGCCGCCGCCGTCGAAGGTCGAGGTGGAGCCCCTGTTGCCCATTGCAGTCGACGCGCCGGTCGAATTGCAGGTCGAGGCGGGCGCCGGGCTCAGGCCGCCCGGGGCGACCTCGGTCGCGGCGAGCGGGACGGTGGTGCTGATGCCGCCGGTGCCGCTGCTTCCGTTCGAGCCGAGGGTGCCGAGCGGGGACGTGGCTCCCAAGCCCGGCGACATGACTGCGGTTTGCGCGCTCGCCGGGTCCGAGCAGAGCATCGCGAGTGCAGCTAATGTCAACACGGATCGCATCCAAGGCTCCTATCTTTCTTTCCGGACGGCGCAGCATCGGCGAACGCGGTTCGTCGTGGCGCCTGGTCTCGGATTGAAGATACGGGAGCGACGGTCCGGCTCCACTAAATTGGGAGCTACGAATCTAAATTCGGATTTATGGGCAGACGCCCTGAAACGTCCGGCAAAAACGGCGTCCTCCGGCCCGCGACGGCGCGTAGCCGCCGGTTCAGGAAGGCGTGCGCGGAAACCCGATCTCGGCCACGCAACCCGGACCGGCCGATATCGTAAACCGAAAGCCGTGCAGCTTCATGATGGCTTCGACGAGACTCAAGCCCAGTCCAAGTCCCGGCTTGGTACGGCTCTTGTCGGAACGGAAAAACCGCCTCGCGACGAGGTCACGCTCGGCGGCCGCGATGCCGGGGCCGGTATCGCTGACGCGAACGGCATCGTCATCGCCGACCCGGCAGAGCTGCAGATCGACGCGCCCGCCTTCGGGCGTGAACTTGATGGCGTTGTCGACGAGATTGGCGATGGCCTCGAACAGGAGATCGCGATCTCCGCGCACGTGGCCCGCTCCGCCGGCGTCGACCGTCAGTGTCACGCGTTTGTCTTCGGCGATCGGCTCGTAGAGATCGCCGACCTCGCTCACCAGTTCGGGAAGCGCGACCTCGCCGAATCCGGCCAGCCGGCGACCGTGTTCGATCTCCGCAATACGCAGCAGGGCGGTGATCATCGCGAGCGACTGATCGAGGCCGGCGATGGCCGGGTCAATCGCTGTGCGCAGCTGGTCGACGGTGGTTGCGTTCTGGCGGGCGCGTTCCAGGGTCACCCTGACGCGGGTCAGCGGCGTTCGCAGGTCATGGGCGATGTCGTCCCCGACCCCGGCCACGCTGCGCAGCAGCGTCTCGATTTCGTCCAGCATCCCGTTGATAAGGATCGCAAGCTCGTTGAACGGGCTCTTGCCCCCCTCCGTCGGCAGCCGCTGGTTCAGATCCCCGAGGACGATCCTTTGCACCAGTGCATTCAGCTGCTGAACCCGTTGACGCGCCCGGATGCTGAGAAACGCCCCTACGACGAGCCCGACCGCGAGCGCGGGAATGAGGCCCCAGATCAGGACGCGGTCCATGGTCCTCCCGAGCTGCGTGACCTGGTCGAGCGCGCGCCCGACCACGAGGATCTGCCCGTCTTCGATCCAGCGGGCGACCGCACGCGCTACCTGCGCCTCGGCTCCCCGTGTGTCGTGCCGTACGATCACTAGTTCTCGCGGCTCGTCGGCTCTGACCCCTCGCGGGAGAACGTCGATATTGCCGGCGACTTGTCTCCCTTGGGCGTCGAACAACCCGATCAGCTTCACGCGGAGCGGATCGTTAGCCATCTGTCCGCTGATCGCCTCGAGGCGCCGGTCGGCGGGAAGCGCAGCGAACGCATTCGCGCGATCGACGATGATCTCGTCGACGGTCGATGTCACGTAGGACGACGTCTGCCAATAGACGAAGCCGGCGATCAGGATGACGCAGACGGCGAACGCCCCGAAGATGAAGAGTATGTACCGAAACGTCGGTGTGCGGGCGAATTCAGGAAGGAGCACGCAAAATGAATCCTTCTCCCCGGACGTTGTGGATCATCGGGACCTCGCCCGATGCATCGATCTTCCGACGCAGGCGTCCCATGTGGACGTCGACCAGATTGCTGTCGGGAACGAACTTGTAGTTCCAGACCTCCTCGAACAGCATGCCCCGCGTCAGCAGCTGGTCCTTTCGGCGCATCATATATTCGAGCAGGCGAAATTCGCGCGGGAGAAGGTCGATGCGGCGGGGCCCCCGGCTCACGAGACGCTCCAGAAGATCGAGCTCGAGCGGGCCGACCCGCAGCACCGTCTCCCTGTCGTCCCCAGGCCGGCGCAACAGCGCCTCGATCCGCGCGATCAGCTCGACGATGGCGAACGGCTTAGTGAGATAGTCGTCGCCGCCGGCGCGCAGTCCGCGCACGCGGTCGTCGACGGCGCCGAGCGCGCTCAACACCAGGACGGGAGTCCGTACCTGATCCTTTCGCGCCACTTCGACGATGGTCAGGCCGTCTACGCCGGGGAGCAGCCGGTCCACGATCATGACGTCGGCTTTCGCCGCGCGTGCCTTGTCCAGGCCCTCTATTCCGGTCGCCGCATGGTCTACTTCATAACCGCGATCGGCCAGCTCGGCCGCGATCTCGTTGGCCGTTTCTTGATCGTCTTCGATCAGCAGCACTTTAGGCATCACGTTGTCCGGGCTCCGGGGGATAAGTGTTTCGCAGACCTCCGTAAAAGGCGAGATAGCTGTAGCACATCGGCAGCGACCATTAAATTCCGTGTTAGCCTGGCTCCTGCTGGCGACTCGTTCAGCAGCCTCGGCAGATCGAGTCTATCATCTTGTCGACCTTGGCTTCCTCGCGGTCGATGGCGGGGTCGGTGCCCAGCAGGGCTCCTTTCATGCGGCTGCCGGTGCCCGAGGCTGCCAGCGCGGTCCCGAGCGAATTCGTACCGGGCGCCGCGGCGCTCGTTCCGAATGCACCGCCCCTTTCGGACATGTGAGACGCTCCCATGCCGCCGCGGGCGAACGCGGGGACGGTCGAAAAAATGATAGCGAGCGAGATGCACACGACGGAATGCGATTTCATGACCGAACCTCCGGCAGTGACAGGGGTGATTTGGAACAGAAGCGATCGGGCTGCTGTCAGACGTCCGAATCATCTGCGCAGATGAAGTGCGAGGGCGGTGAGAGCGGCCCCGCCGAATATCATGTCGATGCCGACCAGAAGGCTTAGCGCCCATGTGGCGGTTCCTGGAAAGCCATAGAAGACGATGGCCGCCATGAGCAGATCGATCACGCCGCTTGCGACGAACGAGCCCCACGTCGGCACGCCTCGGCGGTGTTCGAGCCCAAACATGATTGACGCGATGCCCTCGACGGTGAAGAAGGCGATCATGACGAGCGTGAGGGAAACGGATCCGCTGAACGGCCAGGCCAGCAGGACCAGACCAGCGGCGATTCCGGCCACGGCAGAGATCAGCGACCACCAGAATCCGGCTGCATGACGTGGCCTGAATGTGGAGGCCAGGCCGAAGACGCCGGCTGCCAGAAAGACCCAGCCGATCACGATCGTCGCGCTCAACGTGGCGATCGGCGGGACGATGATGGCGACGACACCAAGGGCGAGGAGGAGCAAACCCTCCATGAGGTAAAGCACCCAATGCCGATGGACGGATTCGGCCAGCGCGTCGCGCAGCTGGTGCGGGTTGAGGCTCTCATTCGTTGACATGGCTGGGCGCCTTTCGATCTCTGATGGCGGAAACGAAGCTGCGCTCCGTACGCGCGCCGAGCCATTAAACAGACGTTTAGAAACATAAATTCGAATCTAGCAGGAGCACGCGCCTCGACAAAGCGACTGGCTGCAGGCTGCCCGAAGTTGGCCCGAGGCAGCGAACGTGTCCGCTCAAGGCGCGGCTCGGGGCAGATCGCCCCGAATCCTAAATCCGTTTTTAATTGAGAGCCTTCGGTGTGCCGTCCACCTGGTAGCCGCGTGTAGCTGGCGCCACGACGGACGAGAGGCCAGTTCTCGGCGCGGCCGCCGCTTGCACCAGCCATGAAGTCCAGCACACGATGCAAGGAGAATTCAATGCCCACCAGCAATCAAACAGTTCCACGGGCTCCGAACCGTCCGACGCCCACCTTCGGCAATCCCGATTTGCCGCCTCAGGGGGGGATTAACACCACGGGCAACCCCGAGAGCCTCCGCGACGACGGCCCGCGCAATCAGGTCATCGAAAGTCAGTTTCCCTCGCAGATCGATCCCCCCGCGACCGACATCAGCACGCAGCCCTTCTTCTGGTCCTCCTTCAACATCTCGCCCAAACGTATTCAGAACGGCGGCTGGGCCCGCGAACTGACTTCCGAGGACTTTACGATCTCCGAAGAGATCGCCGGGGTGAACATGCATCTGGCTCCGGGCGGGATCCGGGAGTTGCACTGGCACCAGACCGCCGAGTGGGCCGTCATGACGCGGGGAAGGTGCCGCATCACGACGATCGACGCTCAGGGGCGTCCTAGCGTCGAGGACGCCGAAGAGGGGGACCTCTGGTATTTCCCGGCCGGCCTGCCGCACTCGCTGCAGGGCCTTGGTCCGGACGGGGCGGAGTTCGTCCTGGCCTTCGACAACGGCAGGCAGTCCGAGAGCAACACTCTGCTCGTGACCGACTGGATCGCGCATACGCCTCCGGAGGTGCTGGCCAAGAACTTCGGCGTGCCCAAGGAGGTCTTCGGAAACATTCCCCTCAGCAATCTCTGGATCTTCCAGGGGCAGGAGCCGGGAAACCTCACCGCGGACAAGGCCGCCGCGCGCGTCCAGGCAGACACCGAGCCGGTGGTCTTTCACCTTTCGCGCGCCAAGCCCGTCAAGGAAAGCAGCGGAGGCCGCATCCAGATTGCGGACAGTACGAATTTCAAGATCTCCAGGACCATCGCCTCGGCCCTGGTCACGGTCGAGCCGGGCGGGATGCGGGAGATGCACTGGCACCCGAACGCCGACGAGTGGCAGTATTACCTGCGCGGACAGGCCCGCATGACCGTCTTCAATACCGGGCCGAAGGCCACGACGAACGACTTCCGTCCGGGCGATGTCGGTGTCGTGCGCAAGAACCTGGGTCACTACGTCGAGAACACCGGCCCCGACGTTCTGCAGTTCCTCGAGGTATTCCGGACCAGCAGATACGAAGAGGTGTCGCTCGCGGAGTGGTTCGGCCATCTCCCGCCTGAGCTGCTCATGCAGCATCTCAATGTGACGCGAGAAGACGTGAAGAAACTTCCGAGGGATCGTCGCGGCGTCGTGCCGGTCTGATGGCCTCGCTTCTGACGAGGATCGCCGGGCCGGACCGGCGATCCTCGGAGGTGGCGTACCGCCGATCGAGCGAAAGAAGGCTGCGAAATGGCCGCGATCCTTCAGGACATACCGTCGCGCGTCTTGGCGCTCGGATACTTCTCCGCTCGGGCGCGCCTGTGGGATCGCCGCCGGGACCTCGAACAGATGGTCCTGATCGCGGCGCTTCCGCCGGTATTCGCGGGCATGATCCTCGCCGGCCGCTATCAGGGCTACGTCGAGATGGCGTCCTCGACCCTGCTCGCAAGCGCATTGTTGTTCGCGTGTGCCGCGCCGATCGGGATCGCGATCGGCCGTTCGTACCTCGGCGGCTAGTCGCGGAATTCCAGGGAGTGTTTCATGAACGTTATCTCGGCAGAGCCCGGCATCCCCGTTCGCGCAATCAGCCTTCGCGATCGGCTTCTGTTCACGCTCACCGTCTCGTCGGGCGCGGTTGACGCAATCAGCTTCATCGCCTTGGGGAAGGTCTTCACGGCGTTCATGACCGGAAACATCGCGTTTCTCGGGCTCGGCATATCGCAGAACCCCAAGGCGCCCAGCCACGATCGCCGTCCTGGCATCGATGGCCGGCTTCGCCATCGGCATCTATCTGGCAACGAGAATCGTTGTCCAACCTCCATCTGGATCGGACGGATGCCGGGAGCCTCTTGGCGTGGTGTGGCCGCAACGCACGACACATGCGCTTGGGCTATCGCTGCTGGGGCATCTCGGGTTCGTGCTGATCTGGCTCGCGACAAGCGCAAGGCCGGGGGAGAACGCCGCGCTGGTTCTCCTGGTCGTCTGGGCCATGGCGATGGGAATGCAAAGCGGAGCGGTTCGGAGGCTGAATGTGAGCGCCGTGTTCACGACCGCCGCGACCGCCACCCTAATCTTCGTCGTCGGCGACTTGGCGCATGAGCCGCTGACGGACGAAGAACGTCGCCGACTTGTGGCGGTGCTCCTCTCTCTGGTGATCGGCGCCACGGCTGGCGGGCTTCTTCTGCTCCATGCGCGCCTCTACGCCCCGCTGTTTCCGTTGCTCCTCACTGCCGGGGTGGTCCTGACGGCCGACAGTGCATTTCGAACTTGCGTTGCCGGGGATCGGAGAGCGTAGCATGGACGAGCTCAACCCAGCCATGCCGACGCAGGCGCGCTGCAGGCGGCAGGACAGAGCACATAGCGCGATCTCGGGTCGTGACGAGAGCCGGTCCAATCTGGTCTCGCTCGATCAGTTGGCGCCGAAATTGGTGGAACGGATTCGGCTTGACCACCCGACGCTCGCCTCCGGAGCGCTCATCAGCTGCGGCGAGGCCGCCGGCTACCGCCGCATCTACGTCGAGGAGCTGCTGCAGGCCGAGCATGGCGAACTGACGGAGCTCGACCGGCAGGTCGCGGAAAGTCTGGCCAATCAGGACACCATCACAGAGAATATCGACCTCGAATACGAGGTCCAGCGGACCGTCGGCGAGCGGCTTTCCGACCATCTGGCAGATTTCGGCGGAAGCTGGGGGTTCATCCTCTGGTTCATGGCCGCGCTCGTGGGCTGGATCGGTTTCAACCAGGTCGCCTCCGATTCGGTGCGTTTCGATCCTTACCCCTATATTCTGCTGAATCTGATCCTTTCATGCGTCGCCGCGCTCCAGGGTCCGATCATCATGATGAGCCAGAAGCGGCAGGACGCCAAGGACAGGCTGCGATCGCAGAACGATTATGAGGTCAATCTCAAGGTGGAGCTGGAGATCAGACACGTTCACGAAAAGCTAGACTACCTGATGTCCCGTCAGTGGCAGCGGTTGGCCGAGATCCAGCGGCTGCAGCTCGACATGCTCCAGGACATCTCACGCGGCTCTCGGCGACGCCGAGATTCCTCGTCCGGGTTCTGCCGAAACTGAGTGCAGAGCCGGCTCTGGGGACGGTATCTGCTCAGACCTACCTGAGCACGCAGCGGACCGGGCAACCTATATTTTTATTTAATGGCGTGCCGGTCTCGCCGAACTCATTGTTCTGCCGTTCACGATCGAAGGACTCGGGATGTACCAGCAACGTGAAGATCTCCACGGCAGCGCCACTCGCGCCCCAATCGAAATCGAGGCGGCATCACTGTGGAAGAGGCATCTCACGCGGATGGGAACAGGGACGATGCCGCATTGTTGATTGCGGAGCTAAGCCACAGGGCCCGCAACCTGCTCGCCACGGTGGAGGCGGTGATCCGTCAGACCCAGCTTGGGCCGGTGGAGGTGTATCGGGCCGAACTGCTGGGTCGTCTCTCCGTGCTGCAGCGCTATCACGAAGTTTCGAGGCCGAGTTGTGTTACCGGGCTCGCCGCCGTGATGGAGCAGGCAATCCGCCCCTATGCGGGGGATCGGATGCAGGTGCTTGCCGGACCCGATGTGGAGGTCGCGCCGAGGATCGCGCTTGCGCTGCACCTCATTTTCCATGAGCTCGCAACCAACGCCCATAAATACGGCTCCCTCAGCTCACCCACCGGGACCGTGGAGATTTCGTGGGAGAGCGTACCCTCCGGCGTGGATGCGCACCAGCTTGCGATCGTCTGGGCAGAACGCGGTGGACCGCGCGTGAGAGAACCGACGCGTCGCGGGTTCGGTTCGCGTCTGATTGCCGGAGCTCTCGGAGCGTATGGCCGCGCACAACTCAGCTTCGATGCCGAAGGACTGATCTGCCGTATTCTCGTCCATGGCGGCGACACCGTCAGCGAGGTCGAGCCGGCCGACTCTTGATGGCGTATGAGGAGCCATTATGCGCCTTCGCAAGCTCGACCTCAATCTGCTGCTGGTCTTCGACACGGTGCTGACGGAACGCAGCGTCGTACGGGCCGCCGACGTGCTGGCGATGAGCCAGCCTGCGGTCAGCCACGCCTTGAACAGACTGAGGCACGCGCTCAAGGACGGGCTGTTCGTTCGGACGCCATCGGGCATGATTCCTACTCCGAGAGCGGAGCAGCTCGCGCTGCCGATCCGCAAAGCCTTGAACGATCTCCAGCTCGCGGTCGAGGGAGACAGCTTTGATGCCGCCACGGCGGACCGACGCTTCGCCATCGCCGTGGACAACTATGCCGCGGTGGTGGTGGCAGCTCCTGTCGTAGCGGCAAGCCGTGCGCCGGCTCCGAAGCTTCGTCTTTCTCTGGTACCGAGCGGCACGCTCAAGATCGCCGATAAGCTTGACCGGGGCGAGCTTGACATCGCCATTGCTGCGCGAGAATGGGAGGGAGAGCGCTTCGCTTCGCAAGCGCTGATCGACGACCGCTATGTCGCAGCGTTTAGAAGAGGTCATCCCGCAATTCCTGCCAAGTTGACACCGGCGACGCTGGCGAAGGTGCAACATCTCGCAATCACCTCCGCCGCCGAGGACCTGAGCTTTGTCGATGAAGGGCTGAAAAGGAGCCGAACGATTGCTTTGGAGGTCCCGTATTTGTCGGCGGGCCCGGTGATCGTTCAATCGGATTTCGTAGCCATCGTCGGACGAAAGCTCGCAGATGAATTCCGGCGGGCCTATCCGATTGAGGTCCGCGAGCTTCCATTCGATGCTCCGCCACTTCGCAGCGTAATGACATGGCATCGCCGGTTCGATGACGTGCCGGCTCATAAGTGGCTTCGCAAGGCGATCGTTGCGGCTACTGCCGCGATTTAGGATCCGCCTCTGAAGGTCGGGCGGTGGTCGAGACATGATCGCAGGAGCCGGTCATTGCTTCCTAGCCACGTGCTCCTCCGCGCCTGTTCTCCGGAATTGCCGATTGGGAGGCGATCTCGAAGCATGCTTGCCGCCTGGTGAGGACTGCCGGATGGGCTTCACGAGATGTGTGCATGATGCGAAGTCACATTCATTTCGCGAATTGGAGGATAAGCGTTGTTCATTTGCCCGATGTAAGCGGCGCCTCTATCTCCCTGTGCGTGTATCTGAATCCAGAACTCTCGGAGAAAGACCATGAACAGTTTCCTGCGCCTTAGTGCTTTTCCACTCGCAGTGGCTTGCTGCACGACACTGGTTCTCACGCAAATGCCTGCGGCACAAGCTGCGGCAGGTGCCAAGGAGGACTGGTGCCTTGCCAGCGGCTCGTCCGCCGTCAAGACGTGCGGCTTCGCGAGCCTTGAG
>NZ_JADPJF010000103.1:428161-435463 GCF_023073295.1 Bradyrhizobium sp. 23
CCGCGCATCTTCCTCGAGCGCCGCATCCAATGCTCACGCCGCCGCCTCTCTGAAGAATTGAGCTTTCTGCCGTTCGGGCAGTCGCTCGCAATGCGTGCGACTGCCCGGCGGCGGACGACCGCGCTGAGGCGAACGGTCTTGTCCTTGCCGCGTCGTTGGATTGTAATGGAGACCGGGCTTGGCGATGTACGGCGGCATGAAAGGAGCGTCGTCGCGCGATTGGGGGTGCTCGAAGGGGACCGTCGCGGTCCCGTCGATCGCGATCTGGTTCTGGACAACCAGGTTGCTCGTCGCGGGGGTCGGCGGGATTCTGGGCGAGGTGCTGAACGGGATCTACTTCCATCGCTCCGGACGCGTGATCATTGCATTGGTATCCTGCTTTGCGACCGTGCTCGCGTTGCGGGCGGCAGCACTACGTTTTCGGCTCGTCACGTTCTGGTCGGGGATGTTCGTGGCGAGCGTACTCGGCGCGGTATTGGCGCGAACCATTGACACTGCGTTGGGCGTTGGGGAGCCCGCTGCGACGCTGCAGATCGTCCCCTTGCTGGTGCTCACGCTCGTGATTTGCTACCGCGAGAGTGGAGGATTCGCTGCTCTCACCGAACATCCAGTCGACGAGTTATTCTTCTGGCCGATAGGGACGATCCATCAGACGCTCGGGAGCGCCCTGGCCGGTTGGGCCCGTTCTCCCGGCGGACCCGGCTATAGCCTCGCTCTCATGGTGGTCGCCTTGGGCCTATTGACCACGATCGGGCTTTCCTTGTTCACGCGCCTTCCACGAGCGGCACTGTTTTGGATCGCGTTCTTGTTGACGGGACTTGCCGCGGCGCTTGGAGGAATACGCGGCTACGAAATTCTTTTCGGTCCTTGAAGCATGGCATCGTTGCGCCGAGCTCGAATATGAGGACAGCACAGGAGGCGGGCTGATCGGCAGCTTCCGGCGATCCGCGTCCGAGGCTTACCCGAGCTCGGGCGGACATTCCGGGCAGCTGTCGCCGATCGAATCCAGGACCTCGCGAACTTCTGCTGCGGCCTGATCCGGAGACAAGCCGTCCGGCGGCTCCTCCCTTGCGATATTCAACGCATGCTCGCGCGAATGCGGGTCGGCGCGGTCCTTGGCCCAGCCGTGCTCCTCGCATTCGTGGATGGCACCCGCCTCCTGCAGCACGTTGATCGCCCACCCTCGCAGCGTACGGATCGCCGGCCGTCGTTCCTTCGTCATCAGCATCGAGATCGCTCCTGCCGGGACGAATCCTTCCGCCCTCCTGCTCGTTCCGCGCGGTTAGCACGGGTCAGGGATTCCCAAACGGCAAGGCTCTGGCTTGTCCACGTGTTCCGCGGCCTGTGGAGAATGTTACGTCGCCGGCGAAGGGTCTTCCTTCACGCCGCGGGCGACGATCCGGAGCGTCCCGTCCGGAAGCGGCCGTTGCAGCTGCAAGGCTTCGTCCGCCGGTGCCGTCATCCAGGTTTCGACCTCGTCGGGCGTCGTCAGGATCACCGGCATCGCCTTCGGATGGATGGCGCCGACTTCGGCGTTCGGCTCAGTCGTCAGGAACGCGAAGAGGTCGTTGGTCGTCTCGCCTTCCTTCACCTTGCGCACCGACGTCCACTCGGTCCAGATGCCGGCGAAGCAGGCGAGCGGACGGCTCTCATCGAGCGCGAACCAGATGTCGCCACCCTCGGCCTTGTTGAACTCGCTGAACGAGTTGAACGGCACCACGCAGCGGTGCTCCGGACCGAGCCATCGGGTCCAGTGCTTGGACGTCACGTTGCGGATGTTCGTGGTTCCGGAATCCGGCTCCATCCGGAGCAACTGCTTGAAGTCGACGGGCTTGCCCTTAGCCTCCAGCTTCGCGGCGCGCTTCTTCGTCGCTACCAAGAGCGCTTGCGCAGACGACGGCATGCCCCATCGCGCGGTCGCGAGTTCCCGGCCGCCGGCGGCGGTCCGGACGATCGGTGCCTTGTAGTCCGGAAACACCCCCGGCATCGGCGCAAGGTTGCCGACGTACCGGTTGACGACGCGGAACAGCGCGCTGATGGCAGCCTGGTTGGTGGTGATCGAATACAGGTTGCACATCTCGTCAGGTCTCCGGAGCGGCCTGGCGAGGGCGCTGCGCCAACTGTAGCAGCGTCGCCGCCGGCCGACGATTGGCCTTCGCGCACTTGCCGCAGCGGAGCCGGCTCGCCAGGTCGTGGACGAAGGTGGTCGACGGATGGGGTAGCGCGGCCAAGTCGACGTCCCGCTTCGTCCTGCAGCGGGAGCACTCGATTTCAAGCCATGGGTAGCCGCCGTTGATCGCCTGGTCGATCGTCAGTGACGGATCGATCGGCTCGCCGTCCGACCACATGCGCTCGTTCCAGCTTTCCGCAAGAAGCTTGTCCGCCGTCCGGATCAGGGACTTGCCCTTGGTTCTGGCTTCCTGGGATTGCGCAGCGAGGATCGTCGTCATCGCGCGGGCGCGGCCGAGCTCCTTGGCGAGCGCTTTGCGGTCGCCTCCGGAAAGCGGCGTCGGGTGATGCTTCGGTGCCATGGCCGTTCGCCGGCTAGGGCACGTCGTACGCCGGCCAGCAGCCGTCTTCCTCATGTCGCCCTGTCCGCTGGGAGCACGTGTTGTCTAGGAGGCGTTGGCCGACGTCCCGCCAGATCGCGTCGGGACCGTACAGCCGGGTGGCATCTACCGTCTGGATCTCGACGGCACGACCGCAGCGGCGGCAGCCCACCCGCAGTAAATGCTGGGGAATTTGGCTCAGCCGCAGCGCCGCTCCGGAGCCGCTCGGTCGCGCCTCGGCGCCCGAATCGTCCAATAGCGCCCGCCAGTAGTCGACTGGAAGGTCGTCTGCCGGTCCTAGGGCGGGCGCTGGCGGGGATTTTTGATCGCCGCTGAAGTTGGATGCAAGTTTTTGGATTTGCTTCATGGTGGGAAAGCGCCAGCTGGCAGGGCGGTCGGTCATGAGAGATTAGAACATAACAAGAACGTTTGAGTCGAGTCGTAAATCGCGGGAAGCGGCGGGGCGGCGGCGGGCCACCGGCAGAAGTCGGCCTCCGCGGTTGATTCCCGGGCACCGGCGTCGCAGCAGAAGTTCGATGCCGACTTGCTCAACCGGGGAACTTCATGGACTTCACCATTGGCATCATCTCGGATACGCACGGCCTGCTCAGGCCGGAGGCGCTGCGCGCGCTGGCCCATGTCGATCACATCATTCACTGCGGCGACATTGGCGATCCCGAGATCATTACCGCGCTGCGGAGCATTGCCCCCGTCAAGGCGATCAAAGGCAACGTGGATACAGGCGGGTGGGCCACCGAATTTGCCGAAACCGAGTTCGTGCGGCTTCGCCGGGCGGCTGTTCTACGTTCTGCACGATCTCAACGCGCTTGAGATCGATCCCGTAGATGCGGGCGTCGATGTCATTGTTTCCGGCCACTCCCACGCGCCGAAGATCAACAATGTAGACGGTTTGCTTAACGTGAATCCTGGCAGTGCCGGGCGCCGACTCTTCAGGCTACAGCCGAGGCTTGCCGCCGCAAAGAACACGAACTAGCTCGCCCGCCGATATTCCCAAACACAATCCAGCAGCGCTTCATCAAGATCAGGCAGGGGCAACAGTGTCATGCCCTGATTGAGATCGTACGCAAAGAACAAGCCATCGGATCGCGCCACGAGTTTGCGCCTAATTCCGTCATTCTGATCGGCCCATCGCGCCAAACTGACGAAGCTTTCTGAAGAAAGAAATGCGTTCGCGTCGTCGTAGATTTGCGCGCAGCGCTGCAGGAACCGATTTCCCCGCTGATTCGGGAAACGCGTGCGCGCAAAGAACTCGACGCAACTATCAAACTGAGGAATTTTCTGGCAACGCCGCGGGGACTTGGATTGACGAAGTTGATGCTTCGGCCGATTGATACGGTCTTCCCAACCTTCGAGTCGACCATCCACAGTGAAGAAGAAACCTGAATACGCGGCCGAAGCCGAGTTCTTTCGCGGCGAATGCACGAAGTTCCGGGGCATCGTCCAGCATGCGACGACCGTCGGCAATGCCATCGGCGTCCGGGATGTGGGCGAGATCCGCGGCTACGCGTCGTGGCTATTCGTCCGGGCCTGCGTGATGTCGAAGACGATCGAAAATACCTTCAACCCGCTTCCGACGGGATTCGGCAATGCGCAGTGGCTCGACCATGCTTCCATAACCATCCTATGTCGGGCGCTGATCGAGTGCATCTCGGTAATGCTCTACATCGGCGACGTGAACATTCCTGCAGATGAATGGGACTGCCGCAAGCGGTTGTTCATCCTTCACGAACTGGTCAACCGGACTTCTTTCCTCAAGTCCATCGAATTCAAGTTCGACATGGAGTTGAAAGACCAGCAGTTGGAATACGCGACTAAGATGGTGGCGGAGAACACGTTCTTTCTGACGTTACCCGAGAAGCGGCGGAAGAAACTGCTCGAGGGCAACGACATGTATATCGAGGGCCGGCATGAGGCCATGTTGACTTTCGGATGGGGAGACCAGCTTACCCGCGGCATGTACAAATATCTCTCCAATCAGGCGCACTCTCTCCCCATGGCGTTTTCGCGGACGGCCCAGAACGAGCTCTATTCGAACGATAGTGCCGGCGCAAAGGTGACCGCGGGATTCGGAATCGAGTTCGCCCGAAAGGCCCTGGGCCGTGGCTGCGTTCACATGCTCTACCTCTTTCCCGATACCGAGCTGTCCATGGACCAGATCGTTGCAGGGGCGTTGAAGACAACGTACGGCCCCGTCGAGCCGGCCACATCTTCCACAGACTGACGAGGATGCCGCCCAAGACGACAAGCCATCCCGGCCGCACAACGGGTTGACGACGGGTTGACCACGGGTCGCCACATGAGCCAGCCAGGCCGTTAGAAATGCTCCCCGGTTGCGCCCGTAGACCTTGCTGATATCCTTGCTCTGTTTGGTGATCTGCACCAAATCCGAGTGCTTCGCATCCTTGTCCGACACAGCCGATCTCCTTCCCCGGAAACAAGATTCCGCAGGTGCCTTGCGTGGATCTCAGTCTGGCGAAGAGAGTGTCAGAATTAGCGTATCGCACTCGATCGCAAACGGTCGCCGCCGTTCAAGAAACACTTACGCCGCAGGCTCGACAGGATAAGCCGCCGACCGCAAAGAAATCGACAGCCAAGCCTCGGCGAAAGTCGGCCTAGCCTACGCTCTCATCGCAGACCGGCCTCGGCCGGCTCCAGGAGCGTGGAGGCCTTCCTCCAATCCAAAAGTTCGTGGCGCCATAGGTGGTCCGATCGACTCCGCAAGGGGGCGACGAAAGGGGGCGTAGTCTACCCCTCCCCCTCATCGATTGCCCTCGCTTGGTCGCAATTCGACAATTATCTGATCTTTTACCAGGGAGATCCTTGCACCATGAACGCCCCTTTCGAACGTTCACCGAAACCGGATCTGTCATTGGAAGAAGGCGCTCTTGGCGAAGCGTTCGGTGCGCTCGCCAAGTCCCAATACTTCACGCCCGAGTACGCTGAGAAGGTCCGCGACAGCTTCGGGAAGCTGGTTGTACGGCTCGATCCCGCGCAAGTGCGCTGGGACAACTACGAATTGGCCTTGCAGCAGCTCGACGGGCTGCGGGACTTTCTTTGGGGCGGCGTGGATCCGATCGTCCGTCTCATGACGCCCTGCAGCGAGGCGAGCGGCACCGCGATGCAAGGCAACAACATGGAGAGCTGGCTCGACATCGCCTGCGACGAAAAGACCATCAAGGGTCACAAGAAGCTCATCCGCCGCGCTCTGGAAGGGGAGACTTCCGAAATCGTCAGCCTGCAGGAGCTCGCGAACGACATCTACAACCCAAAGACCCAAAAGAAGAAGAACGAGGATTATCGCGACAAGCTTCGCGACGAAACGCTCTACCCCATGGCGGACCTCGGACTGTGGCGCTTCGTCGAGGAAATCAAGAAATCCAAGGCCGGCAACAATTACCATGCCGGCTTCCGGATCTCGGCCGGGCTGGTCCTGATGGCCTTTCACAAGCAGATCTGGCTTCGGTACAGCGAATACTACACCAAGCTCGCGCACATCCTTCGCGCAGGCGGCGACGAGGCGTCTTGACGCGCCGCATGAAGCGGATTCCGTCAAGCCGCCAAGGCCACCCTTTTACCGGCAATTGAAGGCGAAATAAGGAGATGAAAATGCGATATCTGGTTCTTGCGCTGCTGGTCGCAGTTGCGTTGTTCGGTGTTCCTAAGCTCGGCGTAAATCCTGTCCAAGCGGATTCGCGCGCGGGAACGCTGACGCGCGCCGTCTGAGGCAACCGGACCGACTCGACTTCAGCACCCGGGGGGAGATCCCCCGGGTGCTTTTCGTTGGGGGCTACTGTCGACCCAACCCGTCCTGCTCCCCCGCGATTTATCGCACGCGTATCGCCACAACAGCGGTGTTCTGGCCGGTGACGGCCTTAACGAACGTGTCTCAAAAATCGGGAGTTAGGACAATGTCCAAGAAAGCTATCTTCGCGGCGAGCGCCTTCGCCGTCGTCATCTCGAGCGTCATCTCGCCCGCCTCGGCCGACCAGCGTGCGGTCGACCTGCGGCCCGGCTTCACCGGCGCGCCCGACAACATGTCGCCGCGCGCGGCACCCGGCGGCGTGGCCGGGTACGCCGTGCCCCTCGGCGCGAACGGCGGCCAGGTCGGCGCGAACTGGAGTTCGCGCAGCGGCAACACGAACGCCGGCGGCTACGTCGGCGGCAATTTCGGCGGCGGCTATCAGACCGGCGTCGGCTTCGGCTTCCGCTACTAAAGCGAAAGGCGGAGATATTCTCTTCCGCCTCGTTGCTTCTCACAAAGGTCAAGGCACCCGGGGGACAAATTCCCGGGTGCTTTTTTCATCGGGGGCACGTTCGACCGAGCCCCCGATGCACCCTCGCGATTTTTCGAGCGCGAATTGCCACAACATCGGTGTTGGAGCCCGTGGCCCCAACGAATGCATCTCAACGAACGAGGAACTACGATCATGTCCAAAACATCGATACTCGCGACAAGCGTTCTGACGATCGCCGTCGCAGGATACGTCTCGTCCGCGTCGGCCGACCAGCGCGCGATCGAACGTCCCAGCCCCGTCAGCATGCTGTACGTGCCGCTTCCGTCCGCCGACGTCGATGGCCTCAACAGCCGCGATTGGGAGCAGGTGAAGAAGGATCTGGAGAAGATCATCCACGACCGGCTCAATCGGGGCTTGCCGCCGATTCCGCGCTTCCGGTCACCCAGCGCTCCCTGCATCGACGGCTGCAAGCCGTCAATCCCCGAATTGGCCTTTTG
>NZ_JADPJF010000103.1:435544-441937 GCF_023073295.1 Bradyrhizobium sp. 23
CCATCACGTCCATGGAGAATCTCAAGATGACCAGGCATACGAAAGCTCTGACGATCGCGATCGCCGTCCTCGCTTCGAGTCCCGTTTTGCTGCCGAGCACCGTCTCCGCCGCCTGCAACGGATGCACCGTCGACGTGCCGGACGGCTCGCTCCCCGCGCGCGCTTACGGCGAGGCGGCCGGTGGCGCCGTCGGCGCCATGGTGGGCGGCGCCGTCGGATCGGCGGTGGGAGGAGCCGTCGGCACGGCTGCAGGTGGCGTTGCGGGCGGCGTCGGCGGCGGGATCGTCGGCGGCGCCGCTGGAACGGCGATGGGCGATCACGCCGGCACCTTCTACGGCGGAGCCGCCGGCGGTCTCATCGATCGCATGAACGGCGGCAGATAGGTCGTTCTCCGGCCCCAGCCGGCGCCACCCGAGCGAGTCGGCTCCGACGCGTCCGCGCCGGAGCCGAAATCTTTTTAGATGCTCGCTATCGACGAGAGCAGGAAGGTCGGGAGGTTGCCGAGCGCCGCGACGGTGTCGTAGACGCCGACGAAGTAGGGATAGACGTTGGCGTTGTCCTGGACGGCCGCGTCAGCCGATCCGTAGCGCCGCCGGAAGGCGCGTGCGATGCGCTCGCGCGTCTCGATCAGGAACTTCTGGCGCGCGGTGGCCTTGTCGATCTTCCTCGGCTCGGTGAACTGGTACACGTGCTTGACCGCCTCGGCGGCGAGTTCGCGCGCGGACGCGTCGTTGAGCTTGAGCGGAGTGTTCGCATCGTCGGCGACATGCGCCGGAATTCCGCAGCGCGCGACGATGCCGGCCAGGCAGCGCGCGGTGTACGCGCCCCTCGAAAATCCGATCATGAAGATGCGGTCGTCGGGACGCCACAACTGGATGAGCGCGGCCTAGCAGTCGATTAGGTTGCGCGTGATGCCGAAGCCAGTCGCCCGGGCCACCGTGTTGTGGATCCAGCGCAGCGCCTTGCCGAAGATGTTGGCGCCGTCGGCCTGCGAACCGAGGCCTGGGTCGTAGAACGCGACCTGTTCGCGCGGATCGATGGTCGAGTCGGGGCCGCAGCGGCTCGCCCGGTGCATCTTGTAGACGTTCGTGCGCGCCTCGTCGAAGCGGAAGCCGCCGGCCTGACCGGTGCCGTCCGAGTAGATCACCACGTTCTTCACCATCATTCTCTCCAATCGCTCGGATCGAGGGTTCGCTGGTTCGCCGACCGTCCGCGTTTCGCGTCCGGTCGACGGTATCGTTCGTCAGAGCTCCGTGAAGGCTGACTTCAGTCTGGCCATCAGCCTCGCCCTGCACGGAAACGCCGGTCGCCGCGGGCGTGCCAGCGAGGTAGGTCGTGCGCGCTTTCTTGTCCCGGCGGCGGCCGGCCTCGACCTGTGCCTTCGTCCACTGCGGCGCCTCGATCACCCGGCCTGCGCTGACCACGTAGTGGGAGCGGCAGCGCAGATTCCAGTTGCCGATCGAGGGATGCAGCGAGACCACATCCCCGTCGAACGACATCTGCCATTGCGCCGGGCTGAACGGCGTGACGACTTCCTCGCCGCAGCCGCAGCAGCACCGATGCGTCGCCGTCGCATACTCCATCGACAGGTACAGCACGCCGGGCTCGATGCTGTCGGGCATAGTCTCGACGAAGCGGTGTCGAAGCTGCCTGGTCCTGATCATGACCGGTCACCGTTCAGCAGCATGTTGCCGTCGGTCGTGTAGGTGGAGTGATGTTCTCGCTCCAGGTCGCGATAGAAACCGCGGATCTTCTTCCACTTCACGACCGCCATCGCCGCGTTGAGCGCGTTCAGGTCCGCCACCTGGATGTTGGTGGCATACAGATCGTTCTCGTCGCCGGCGCTGCCGAACGAGATGCGGCCGCCGTGCACGTGCGCCCTTATGTCCGGCGTGCTCGCGGTCACCCGCAGGATGCCGCCGAGCGATCCGTCGACCAACTCGAGGCCCATGCCGACGTCGACGAAGGGAATGCCCATCTCCTCGCACTTCTGCACCGCGAGCTTCTTCGGCTCTCCCGCATCCATGCAGATGAAGGCGAAGGTCGCGCCGTCGAGCAGGTGAAGGTTGTTCCGATCCAGCGCGACCGGGTGCGGAACGATGTTCCGGTGCATCTTGGAATAGATGCCGGCGAGGTAGTGGACCTTCTTCTGCACCTGACGCAGTTCGTCGAGCGATGCCGCGCCGGGGGTCCGGAACGCGTTGTGCGTCAGGAAGTCGTCGCCGTCGATGGCCCGGATCTCGGCGACCGGCGTCTTCGCGACCAGGTCGAAGGCATAAGCGCCGGTGCCGCCGAGACCGATAAACACCACCCGCTCGTTCTTGAGCAGCGCCGTCAAGGCGCCGATGCCGACGCGATCGGACGCGGTCTCGGTGTAGTTGAAGACGGTGTCGTCCTCCGGCTCGGGCGCCGCGTAGGAACGAAGCTTGAGCTCCGGTTTGACCACGGCCGCCGGGCCGGCGATGACGCCGGCGTAGGTCGTCATCTTTGCGTGGTAGTCCGCGTAGCCCTCGGGAGGCTTGCAGGAAAAGGAAAACCTGGCCGTCAGCCCGTTGCCGAGATCGACCACGGCGTTGGCGTGACGCAGCGCCTCGATTTCCTTGCCATCCTTGTCGCACGGATAATCGCCGTCCCATTGCACCACGTGCGTATCAGGGCGCTGGGTGACGTCGCCGGCCAAGGTGAGGGACGAGATCAGGCGTCCCAGCCTGACCTCGCCCTTTGCGTCGACGTAGGGCACCTCTATCACGAGGAGGCCGCCGCGGATCCGCACCGGGTAGCCTTCCTCGCGGAGCTTGCCGAGGTCGGGGTTACGATCGAATGGTTTTTGTGACATTGAAGATCGTCCCTTCCTTCTTGACCTTGACGTGGCCGCCGGGGCCGAGTTCGCCGGCGTGCGGCTCCGATGCGGCGTGGCGATACGTCATCGAGAACGCCACGTCGGGATCGTGCGAGCCGGGAAAGGCGATCTGCACGATCTCCTCGAAGCTGACGGTGTCGCCATTCACCGTGCGCTTGCGCGCGTTCACGACGATCTCGGACTCGCGCGGATGGAGCGCTTCCTCGAGTTCGTGCTCCGCGTCGGCCAGCTCATGCTCGGCGCGCTGTTCCTGCTGGTGGGCCTCTTCGAGGTCCTGTTCGGCGTGGTGGATGTGTTCCAGAGCACGTTCCACCGGATTTCCGTGCTCCGGCGGGGAAGAGGGGTCGTCCATGGTCATGTTGCACCTATCGGTTGGGTGAGCCCTGCGGCCCTCACCCCACTAATCGGTGCGGCAAACCTCGACCGGTAATCTCAGGCGAACTTTTTTCTGAAGGAGCCAGCCGGCACCGGCCCGCAAACGAAGAAGGCCGGACAATTCGGGCAGGTAAAGAGAGAGGCCTTCGGGGCGAACGCGCCGGCGCGAATACCGGAGAGCGCATCTTCGATGTTTTTCTTTTTTGTTTTCAATGACTTGTCGGTGAACGAGATGTCGGACGTCTCATGATCGGACAGGTGCTGCACCTGCACGGCGGCACCGGGCGCGTTCGTCCGCGCAGCGATGGCGAACGCCCCGGCTTCGATCTCC
Source organism: Bradyrhizobium sp. 23 (assembly GCF_023073295.1). Classification (NCBI taxonomy): domain Bacteria; kingdom Pseudomonadati; phylum Pseudomonadota; class Alphaproteobacteria; order Hyphomicrobiales; family Nitrobacteraceae; genus Bradyrhizobium; species Bradyrhizobium sp. 23. The sequence goes on from NZ_JADPJF010000103.1 coordinate 439,111, forward strand.
TTGACGTCGTCTTCCCTGTAGTGGCCGGTCTGGATTCTTCGGAATGACCGTTTTCCCCCCTTCAGCACCAGCACGTCGTCCGGCGTGACGACGATTTCGTCGGCCTCGATGGAAAATCGCAGCGGGACCGGCGCCGTCGCGGCGAGACCGGCGCGCTGGGCCAGGAAGTAGCCGATCATGTCCGACGCCAGCGCGAGGAATTCCTGAGCGTAACCGTGCTCGTTCAACTTCCGCTCTGCGAAGGCTTGGTCGATCAGGCCCGCGAGCTGGCTTGCGTCCGGAGCCGGACCTCCCCGCGAAACGATCTCCTTGAACACGGCGCGGACCGCGTCGTGCAACTGCAAAAACGGGGTCGGTGTCCGGCGGCCCCCGACGTTCAGCACGTGTGTGTAGAAGAAGCGGCGCTGGCACGATGCGTAGAGACCGATCTGGAAAGCGCTCACCGAGACGGCGCCGTCGATCTCGATCGGGATGGGCAGCTTCTCCGGCGGCGCGGGGCAGTCGGCCAGGTCGTCGAGATGCCGCGCGGCGAGCCCGATGCGTCTCACGAATTCAGAAGGTTCTACTTTGAAACGCGCAACTTGGAGATCGAGTTGCCGATCTGGGTGAAGGCGGTGTCGATCTCACTCGGGCTGCTCAGCATGAAGAAGTTTGCTGATCCGCTCGCACATTTGGGCAGCACGGGCGACACGCCGGTCCCGCCATCAAGCTGGACCGTGTAGATGGTCGTGTTCTTAGCCTTGACCGCGGCGCATAGAGCCTCCATCCGCGTGTCGATCTTGCCGCGTTCAGTCGAGGACGAGGTCATGGACCCGTCACCGTTCCAGCGGTTGACGATGTTCTGGCCGTCGGTGAATAGGATGATCACGTGCCGGTAGACGTTGTTGACGTCCTCGGCCGGTGCGTTCAGCGGCGCCTGCTGCAGCAGCGATAGCCAGCCCCAGTGCAGGCCGATGGTCTAATTGGTGCCGCCGTTCGCCGACATCGCGTCGATGGTGCTCTTGATGGTGCTGGATGTGCTGGTCAGCCAGCATCTTGGCGGGGCAGTACGGGTCCTGGTCTGCGACATATTGGGTCGTCAGCGCCGATGGCAACGCGTCGGAGACGTCATAGCTCTGATCGCGGTCGGAGACGCAGCCGTTCCAATTGGAAGTCGAAGGCGAGCCGACGGAATGGCTCCAGGTGTAGCCGTGCCCTTGCACATCGCCATCGTGTACCAGGAGCTCCGGCCGCTGCTGCAGTAGGAGTTGCCGGACGAATCGTCCGACCTGGGGTCCCACAGATCCCAGCGCAGCCACGCGGCCGAGGCCTTATCGGTGCCGACGTTGACGGCGCTCGCGAAAGGAATCACGGAGAGCATGACGTCCCTCGGGGTTTTCGCCAGCGCCCCGAGCTTGTCGACAAGGTTCTTGGATGCGGTCTTTAGGTTGCTGATCTTGGTGCCCGCCATCGAGCCGGTGTTGTCGAGCACGAGCGCGATGCGCAGCAGGCTGTTCCCCCAAGTCGAAGTCGAGCCGACGCTGAAGTCGAGGGTTGGAAACCCGGCAATCTGCATGAACTGGCTCTTGATTTCGCCCGACGCCGTCATCGTCACCGTCGATCCCTTGCCGCCGCCGTTGTTGGCGGTGTAGGTGGCGGATGCCTTGACGTTCTGGCTGTCGGTCTGGGTATATAGCCTGACCGCGTCCGGGATACACCGGTAGGTCTTGGCATGTCGCGAGGACGGGGCCAAGCATGATCAAGTCGCCTCTTCCAGCGCTTTTGCGGTCATCGTCTTTGGTTAGTGTCCGCACCCCGCTTGAATTCGCCGGCATTCATTAAAGCTTCGTTGACTAACACTTCATATACAGATCCGGTATTTCCGTCCGAGGAGCCAATGAAGGTCTGGGTCAGCCTGGCTTTGCTTGCGTCGTTTTTGCCGCTGGGCCAGCGTTTTGCCTGGTGGTCTACCGCGAAATCGGGCGAGGCTGCGGAGATCCGTGCCAGCTATCGTCGGCCGACGACCGTTCCTTTTCCCGAGGACAATCCCTACTCCGCGGTCAAAGCCGCTCTTGGCCAGCAGCTGTTCTTCGATCCACTGCTCTCAAGGTCCCGTACAGTTTCCTGTGCGACTTGCCACAATCCGTCGCTTTCGTGGGCTGATGGCCGCTCGCGTGCGATTGGGGAGGACCCGAAGGGTCTGCCGTTGCGTTCGCCTACTCTGATCGATGTGGCCTTCAGTGAACCGCTGGGCTGGGACGGAAAATTCAGGGATATCGAGGCCGTCACCTTTGGTCCGATCACTGGCCGGGCGAACATGAACCTGACGGAAGCGGAGTTGATCGACCGTCTGTCCGCCGCACCGGCCTATGGTGATGCATTCGCAACGGCGTTCGGAGACAGTGCGATTACGCGCCCCAGGATCGAAGCTGCCCTGGCGACCTTTCAACGCACCATTGTCGCTGGCGAGTCGCCATTCGATCGCTGGATCATGGGCGATGAAGCCGCGATCAGCGCACCGGCAAAACGCGGCTTTGAGATTTTCAACGGCAAAGCACGCTGCTCAAGCTGCCACAGTGGGCCATCTTTTACAGATGGATCGTTCCAGGATATCGGCACCGCGACGGATGATAATATCGGGCGCGGCCGACTGTTTCCGACATCCCAAAAGCTGCGATACGCGTTCAAGACGCCGACCTTGCGCGATGTCGCGCGTCGCGCGCCCTATATGCACGACGGATCGCTGGCAACGCTCGAACAGGTGATCGAACTCTATGACAAGGGTGGAATGGATCGTCCGAGCCGATCGCCTTCGATCCGGCCACTATTCCTTACGGCGGACGAAAAG
>NZ_JADPJF010000103.1:442026-448753 GCF_023073295.1 Bradyrhizobium sp. 23
TCTTCAAACGCTTACCGCCTCGTCCCCAACCGTGCCTTTCCCTGAGGTGCCCGGACAACGAACTCCCTGATATCGGGCGGCCGGGAAGGGCCTCAATAGAGGTGCGGCAATGCCGACCCGAACAGGCCCAAGCCGAGGATAAGAAGGGCGCCTGTCCAAGCCTCCAGGGATTCTGTACGCACGGCGTACCGCTTTGCGCCACGGGCCAGCACCGCGCCCACCGTCACACCTGCCGCACTTAGCGCTCCGAACATGGACTGCTCCAATCATCCGCTTGTTCCCCGTTCAGTACGCCCCTCGGATTGAAGGCCCGTCCTCGAAATCCTTAAAATGTGAAGGATTTGTGCGGGGCGCCTCCAATCCTGCGCAGCCCCATTAACCAGTAAACAACCGGTGGATGCGACAGGCGCCACAAACCTTAAAATCTATGCTAAGGTGAATAGATCGTTAAGGCTGTGCTTTTAAGACGGGCGGTTTTTTGAAATGTTCAGGTCTCTGGGACGAGGTGCCGTATCGGCATCCCGAGGAATCTACCTGTTTGCCTCGTCCATCGCCGGATTCTGCTTCTGGATCCTGGGGACTGAAGAGGCCGCCGCGCATGTCAAATGGTTCTGCGCCTATGACGCTGCGGGCCAGCCGCGGGGCCTCGAGAACGTTCTGTGCCAGGATTTTGAGCTCCTCCTGGGCGTTGCCTTGCTCTGGTTGTTTTCCGGCTGTGTGGTCGAGCGGACCTCTCTGGGCGAGCTGATTGCCCGCTCGCTAAACCGCTTCGCGCAGAGCCTGGAGCTGCACACCGAGCTGATGATGCGCGCCGTCTGCGGGTTTTTCTTCATCTCGCTCTGGGCGGTCGGAGGTATCATCCTGACCCCCGAATTGAAAACGACGTCCCCGCTGGTCGGGCCTTTGCAGCTCGTCATCGCCGCCGGCCTGCTGTCGCGTCGCACCATGCCCCTGTCCGCGGCCGGGATCGCAGTGTTGTTCGCGGTCGCGGTACGCGACTACGGCACCTTCCATCTGGCCGATTATCCGATCTTTCTGGGGGTTGCGGCCTACCTCGCTCTCACCGGACTGCAAAAGGATCTGTTCGGCGTTTCGGCGCTCGACGTGGTGCGGTATGCGACCTCCGTCACGTTGATGTGGGCGTCGATCGAGAAGTGGGCCTATCCGGAGTGGAGTTTTCCGCTCCTGATCGAGCACCCCGGCATCACGCTTGGATTCAATAACGAGTTCTACATGCGCGCCGCGGGCATGGTCGAGTTTACCCTCGCTTTTGCCTTGGCCTGGACGCCGCTGGTCCGGCGGGTTGCGGCGGCCATGTTGCTCGGCATGTTTATCAGCGCGTGCTTCGAATTCGGCAAGCTCGATGTCATCGGGCATTCGGCGATCATCGTCGTCCTGATTACGATCATTTCCGACACCCGGCAGGCCCAGGCAGACTATCGCGCCCCACTGCTCGCCCCGGCAGGACTATGCGCGGCGCTGACGGTCACGCTGTTCGCCTATTATGTTGGCCACGCCGCGATCTTCAACACGACGATTCTCTAGGCCCGTTACTTGGTCACGTGCACGCCGAGCTTCATCTTGGGATGAATGCCGCACAGCACAGTGTAGTCACCAGGCACAGAAAAAACCACCTCAACTTGGCTGCCCGGCTGCTGATCTCCGGTATCGAAATCAAAGCTACCTGCGCTCAAATAGGCGTGGTGTAGGAGCTCGCCATCGTCGTTAACGAACCGTAAAGTCTCGCCTCTCTTGATGATGATCTCTCTCGGCCTGAATTCTCGATCCTTTTGCGAGATCGTGTAAGGGGCCGCGGCCAAAGCGGCTCCCGCGAACAGTCCCGCCATAATTGCGGCCGTGATCTGAAAACCGAGCTCGCCCGTACGCAATGGGAAAAGCCTCGCCATAATTTCAACCCCGCTGAAAACTTCAACTTTACCAAGAATCCGTCCGGGCTCGGATCTGCCGAGCCACGTGAGTACTCCTAAGCTTATCACAGGTTGATCTTAACGATTTCCGCATCCCTTGCAGTCATTACTAGGGAAATTTTAGGCGGGCGGCTGGCTGCCTCCGCGCGGTATGTTTGCTATTAGGTGTTTACAGCGAAAGACACTGTGATGGGTCCTTTCGTCGGCAGCGTTGCGCCGAAAGCGGTCGTCGAGACCTTCCGGTCGATAATCGCTCGGTTGTCGCGGCTTGTCGCGCGCGGTTCGATTAGAACCGGGATCTTGATCTTCTGCCTTGCGATGAGCGCGATTGCGGCAGCGTTGGGAGGATATGCCAGCCTCGGCATCCGGCACGCTGGCGACTTGGTTGCGAAAACCTTCGACGAATCATTGATGTCGATCAACTATGCGCGGGCGGCCGGCGCCGATTTCGCCGCCATGCGCGTGGCATCTGCACAACGGCTTCTCACAAAAGACCCGGCGGTCCATGCAAGGCTCGACGCCGAAATTGACGAACTGGCCAAGTCACTTTCTGAAGACGTCACCATAGCGGCCGAGCGATCACAGTCCTCGCGGGCCGCACAAGCAGCCGCCAAAGTGCAGGAGGCGGCAAATGCATGGACCGCGCTTCATCGACGTCAATTTCAAAGATTTGCTGACGACGCTGGGAAGATCGAAGCGAGCGGTCGTGAGATCAACGGTGCTGATCCGTATTCCAACACGGTAAATCAGCAGATTGAATTGCTGGTGAACTATACGGCCGGCGATGGATTTCTGTTTCGCCAGCGGGCGCTTGCCGCGATCAACCGGGATGTACAATTCAACGCCGCCGGGCTGACCATTGCCCTTCTTCTGTCCGGTCTTTTCTCCTGGCTGTTGGCGCGGCGGATCATTGGTCCTGTCGCCATCGCGTCCAAAGCGGCCAAGAGCATCGCCGACGGCGATTTGAACACGAGCATTCCGGAGGGCGGCGGTGACGAGCTCGGTACGCTCCTGACTGCTATGGGCAGAATGCGGGACAACATTAAGGCGATGGTCGACCGAGAGGTGGCGCAGCGACGTTCGGCGCAGGCGCGGCTTTCCGATGCGCTCGAGCACTCCCGTGAGGGCGTCGTCCTCCTCGACCAAAACGGCCAGGTCGCGCTGGCCAATTCCAGAGCGAGCGAATTCATTCGCTGCTCTCCGCAGCTTGTCGATCCGTTGCGGATGGCACGGGCGCCCACCGCCCAGCACTCAACGGAATTCATGCTGCCAGAGAACGCTAACGAGGCGGACGGGGTGGAGAGCGAGGCCCAACTCCCGGATGGAAGATGGCTGCGGGTCAGCCGCAGCCCGACCCAGGAGGGCGGCGTCATCCTTGTTTACAGCGACATTAGCGGTTTGAAGCAGCAGAAGGCGGAGCTGCATGCGACCAATTTGAGACTGGATGCGGCGCTGACGCACATGTCGCAGGGACTCTGTCTCTATGACGGAGAAGGACGGCTGCAGGTCGTCAACCGGCGCTTCTGCGAAATCTTTGATATTTCGCCGGAGCTTGTGCGTCTAGGGATGACGTTCGAGGACGTGCTCCGCCTGAGTGTTGCCGCCGGAAATCATGGCAGCCAGACGGTGGCCAATCTTCTGGCAGAAGGCGAGGAACTCTTGGCTCGCAATGGCGGCAACTACCTCCAGCAGCTCAGCGACGGACGCGTTGTCTCCATCGCTCATCGCTCCACATCCGATGGCGGCTGGCTCATCAGTTGTGAAGATGTCACCGAACAACAGCGGGCTCAATCTCAAATCGCCTTCATGGCGCGGCACGACGCTCTGACTGGATTGCCAAACCGGACTCTGTTCGCTGAACGGATTGAACAGGCTGTCGCAGCGGCTGTTCGAGGTGCAGGCTTTGCCGTGTTCTGTATTGATCTGGATAAGTTCAAACAGATTAATGATACGCTGGGCCATCCGGTGGGTGATGGGCTGCTTTGCGCTGTCGCGGCGCGATTGAGTGCCTGCGTCCGAGAGGGTGATACGGTTGCGCGTTTGGGGGGCGATGAGTTTGCGCTCATCCAATCTGAAGTCCACAACGCTGAAGATGCTGTGCATCTGGCCCGACGTATCGTCGAGCGTGTCGCGGCGCCCTACGAGCTGAACGGACATCAGGTCGTCGTCGGCTGCAGCGTCGGAATTTCCCTGGCACCGGGTGACGGCACGACACGCGAAGCGCTGCTGAAAAATGCCGACATGGCGTTGTACCGGTCCAAAATGGACGGCAGGGGAACGTGGCGGTTTTTCGAGCCGGCCATGGATGCGAGCCTACAAAACCGCCGCGCGCTCGAAACCGACCTGCGTGCGGCCATGGACAAGGACGAATTCGATCTGTTCTACCAGCCCATCTATGACTTGCGGATGGACCGGATCAGCGGCTTTGAGGCACTCTTGCGCTGGCGACATCCCAAAAGAGGGCTGGTGCCGCCCGACCAGTTCATTCCTGTCGCCGAAGAAATTGGCCTCATCACACCGCTTGGGGAATGGGTGCTCAATCGCGCCTGCGAGCAGGCGGCGAGTTGGCCGAACGAGCTCAAGATTGCGGTCAATGTCTCGGCCACTCAGTTTCGTGATCCACGGCTCGCGGCCGTCATCGCAAACGCCCTCGAGGTTTCGGCGCTGGCGCCGCACCGGCTCGAGCTCGAAATCACGGAATCAGTTCTGCTTGGCAACAGCAGCGAAACCATTGCGACGCTGCACGAGCTGAAGGCGCGGGGGCTGCGCATCGCGTTGGATGATTTTGGTACCGGCTACTCCTCGCTCAGCTATCTGCGCAGTTTCCCCTTTGACAAACTCAAGATCGATCAATCGTTCGTCCGCGACGCGACGGCGACAAAGGGATCGAAATTGATCGTCCGCGCCATCACCAGCCTCGGAAAGAGCCTCGGCATGACGACGACGGCGGAAGGCGTAGAGACGATTGAGCAGTTGAACCAGATGAAGGCCGAAGGATGCAACGAGGCGCAAGGTTACTTGTTCAGCCGTCCGGTCCCGGCAACCGAACTCGCATCAACGATCCTGAGTTTGAGAAACGGCCTCCAGAGCCTCAAGCGATCTGACTGGAACAATCTGATAGCCAGCTAAGTCTATGGGTCGCATGCCAGAGAAATCGACCCTGGCATCGGCAATTTCGCGGCGCTGCATCACTGACGATCGGTACCAGCTTGCGCACGTATCGGTTTAGGTAGGAAACTCGGGCGGCACAGGTGCCGTCGCGTCATAGTGTAGACGGCTCACGCTGAGCGCCGAGCGATGGCTCAATCCACAGCTGTTCCTCTTGGTCATGGTGAAGTGCCCAGCAGGCGTTTATGGGTGCGGCATCGGCCATAGCCGTCGTCCGGACGACTGCCATTCCAACCGTTTGATGGTACGGCATGACGGAATCAAGCCACAGTTAGCTTCATCAGGAGTAATGCACATGGCAAGTCCTCCGACTAAAAAGGACATTGAGCGCCGCGCGTATCAGCTATGGCAGCAGGCCGGAATGCCCGAAGGGCGCGATCAAGAATTCTATTGGGAAGCGGAGCAACAGCTGAAGGAAGAGCTCCGGTCCCTGCGAACTCAGGACGCCGAATACGCTGTAGAACCGCGAGAAAGGAAAGGCCGCGGGGCTTGAAAGTCGCCATTTCTTCTGGCCCATGGGGTCCCTCCTTTCGGCTCGAGCTGAGGCGACCCTAACGCCGACAGAGAGGCTTGCGATATGTGAGCCGTCGACCTTCCGGTGTTCTATCCTTCCGGGTCCTTCGCTGGTGGGTTGCGTCCGCCCGCAAGAGCAGACCCGCGTCCCGAGGCAGGAGGTCGGCGGAATCTGATTGATCCAGCAGGCCTCGCGCGAATGCCTGGCCTGCATGGCTCCGCCACTAAACCCCCAACGTCCTCGTCCATCGTTTCAGCTGCCAAACTTTGGGCGGCACGTGTGAAAGTGTTCCGGGTGGAAAACGACGCTCGCTTTCAGGGGCGCTGCGTCAGCGGCACGGCTCGCGGTGGCGGCCAGGTTGTTTCTCAATCAAGATCCGAGCCGCACTATCTCTACGACCACTATTTCGCCTCTCTGGTAGCGGTAAATGCGCCACTGAGGAGCAATGGATGCCATTGCTGCAGGGTCATGGAAAATGAAAACAACCGCGCGAGAATTCGTCGTAGGCATAGTAGCGGTGCTTTTGATTGGCAGTGTAAAGGCGCGCGACTTGGATAACCGATACAACGACTCGGGCCTCAAACATTGGTTTGATCAACTCGCCAGCGCCAAGGGACGATGTTGTTCGATTGCGGACGGCCAGATAGTCGCCGATTCGGATTGGGATTCCAGAGATGGCCATTATCGGGTGCGCCTAAATGGCAGTTGGGTCGATGTTCCTGACGATGCAGTAATTGCCGAGCCAAACCGCGCCGGTGCGACCATGGTGTGGCCGCTGAATAGCTTTGATGGCCTCGGAATTCGGTGCTTTATGCCCGCAACCACAAGCTAGGGTCTGTACCTAATTAGCGAGTTCTGATTCCCTCGTGCCAAGTTGATTCGGCACGGGGGACTTCGATGCGCAAAGGACTGTTCTGGCTCAACGACAAGCAGTGGGCTCAGATAGAGCCGCATCTGCCAACGAACCAGACCGGCCCGGCGCGCGAAGACGATCGACGGTTATCAGCGGTATCATTCACATGCTCCAGTGCGACGCACGCTGGCGCGATTGCCCGTCCGACTATGGCCCTTACACGACGATCTACAATCGGTTCAATCGCTGGGCTAAGCGCGGACA
>NZ_JADPJF010000023.1:0-20218 GCF_023073295.1 Bradyrhizobium sp. 23
TTGGTGCCCAGGGCAGGAGGCAGGGCTCGGTGGGGAATCCTCGTGGCCTGTTATGAGCCGGCATTGCCGACGCTCGCCCTCTAGGGCCGATCGACATTCAGGATTCCCAATCGGTTTGATCGCTGATTCATAGAGCTCCGTGATTCGACACGGAGCGGATGATGGCGGCGAAGCGATACGAGTTGAACGAGACGCAATGGGCGAAGATTTCGCCATTACTGCCGGGCAAGGCTGGCGACCCGAGACGGTCAGCTGCGGATAACCGTCTGTTCGTGAACGGATGTTTGTGGGTGTTACGGTCGGGCGCGCACTGGTGCGACCTGCCGGAGCGGTAGGGCAAGTGGAAGACCGTGCGCCAGCGCTTCAGCCGCTGGTACCATGCCGGCGTCTGGGAGCGGGTATTCGCCGCGCTGACCGCCGATCGCGACAACCAGTATCTAATGATCGATAGCACCATTGTTCGCGCCCACCAGCAGGCCGCAAGCGGAAAAGGGGGGCCCAAGATCAGGCGCTGGGGCGCTCCCGAGGCGGACTGACCACCAAGATCCACATGCTGGCTGATGCGCTCGGCCGTCCGCTCCGCTTCATCGTCACGGCCGGACAGGTTGGCGACATCACCCAGGCGCCTGCGCTGCTCGACGGGCAAAGCGGCGATGCAGTGCTCGCCGACAAAGCCTATGACAGCAACGCCCTGCGCGCGATCATCGCCGGGATCGGCGCAACGGCGGTGATCCCGTCAAACCGCACCCGCAGGATCATCATTCCGCACGACGCCGACGCCTACAAACAGCGCAACCGCATCGAGCGCTGCTTCTACCAGCTCAAACACTTTCCGGCGCTTCGCTACCCGTTATGACAGGCGAACCGCGAACTTTACCGGCTTCATCCATCTCGCAGCCATGATCTGGATGCAATGAATGTCGATCGGTCCTAGACCGAGGCAGCCCCAAGACGAAACCACGGTCATGCGGTAGCCAACCCGCGCATGAGAGCTTGATCAACCGTCGTCTTTGGCCCGGCCTCCTACCGTGGACACCTTCGACGTCCAGTGCCCGGGCGCTGAGCCGGGAGCGGATCCGCTTGATCGAGTCCCTTGACTGCGAACATGAGAGCAGGCCGTTGAAGAAGTCTTTGAACGGCGCGCGATGAGTGGAATGTTGTCGCCGTTGAGGAGGCAGATCTCGCCTTCCAGTGAGCCGTGATCCTTTGGTTCGGCCCAGTCGTCACCCTCGGCTGGGTCCATTTAGTTTCCTTGCCAGCCGAACTCGACGGTATCGCCGTGGCAGGCTGCATGAATGGAGCCAGTGAGGCAATCGAAGGCGACCTCGCCGCCGGCCTCATCAAACGCGATGTACGCGCCGGCCAAGGCCATGTCGTAGGCTGGCGTCTCGACGACCTGTCATCTGCCCCGAATGGTCATCCCGGTGCCGCCAGAAGCTTCGGAACCCGGCAGATTGTAGGCTGCAAGCGCCAGATGAAGACAACGCGGTCGCGGCCCCGCAGCTTGACCTTGGCCAAGCCAGCGGAACTATTGATCAAGCCGAGGATTTCTTCGATTCGTTTGCGGCAGCGTTTGGCTGACGTGGTAACCGCTGTGACGCGTGGTACGCGCGTCGATCGCTGTCTTGCGCCGCTTTCCAGTCTTCCGTCCTCGCGCCTACGCGCCTTATCGGGTGCGCACGAAGAGTAAGACGGAGAATGGCGTCGGTTCCGTGAAGAAGAAGGCCGCGGCGCATTCCTTCGCGAGCCAGCATTACAGTTGGTTTTGTTGCGGGCTTCTGAATCCATGGGCAACCATGATGCGAATGTCGTGGGCGCGGGCCGCGTCGGTTGAGGAGACGCTTGCGTTGTGGGCGGCGTCGCTTCGAGAGATCAAGCAACGGATACGCCGTTGTTCACGCAAGAGCGTGTTGCGACGAATGCAGGTCTGTTCCTGGAAGGTCTGCTCGGAGATGAGCAGCGCAAGGCCGGTTGGATGCGCGCGGAGGCGGCTGGCGATCCCGGCCCATGGCGGCAGCAGGCGGTTCTGGGTCGTGGAGACTGGGACGCTGATGCCCTGCGCGATATCGTGCACGACTATGTCATCGAGCATTTGGCGGATGACGATGCGGTGCTGGTGATCGACGAAGACCGGTTTTCTCAAACAGGGCAAAGCGTCATGCGGAGTGGCGCGGCAATACACTGGTCGGCAGGGAAGATCACGAACTGCCAGATCGGCGTCTTCGCTGCCTACGTTTCGCGTCATGGCCGTGCGTTCATGGATCGCGCGTTGTATCTTCCGAAGGAATGGACCGACGACCCAGATCGTCTGGAAGCCACATATGTGCCTGCCGATGTCGGCTTTGCGATCAAACCAAAGCTTGCGACGAGAATGATCGCACGCGCGATAGCCGCGTCTGTACCATTCAAGTGGGTTGCCGGTGACACCGTCTACGGTGTTGGCAACATCGAACAGCAACTACGTCGGGCAGGCAAAGGCTACGTGCTTGGGGTCAGCAGCGCTCATGTGTTTCGATCCTGGGGCAAGCGACCGCCGGTCGCCGGTACGGCTGCAGACCTCGCCCGGACGCGGCGCTCATCCGACTGGAAGCGCCTGTCGGCGGGAGCCGGAACCAAAGGACCGCGGCTGCACGATTGGTGTTATCTCGAATTGGCGGATCTCGAGGCCGAGCAGTCCAACAGTGCAAATGATGGTTTGTTGACACGCGGTCTACTGATCCGTCGTCGAATTGCCGATGATGACCTCGCCTTCTTCACCACCTGGTGCCCAGCGGGAACAGCCATTGAAACGCTGGTCGCGGTCGAAGGCCATCGATGGGCGATCGAGGACAGCTTTGAAACCGCGAAAAACGAGTTCGGGCTCGATCACAACGAGAGCAGATCCTGGCATGGCTGGCACCGTCATGTGTCCTTGGTGATGCTCGCCTTCGCCATGATGGCCGCGATCCGACATCGCGCTAATCCGCCACCGCCCAAAAAAACGAAACGGCGCCCCCCGGCAAAAGCCAAAACATAACCACCCCACCACTGATCCGTTGGTCAATCCAGGAAATCCGCCGCATTGCTATCAGACTTGCGCGGAAGCGGATTCAACCCGCACACATCATCGCATGGTCCTTCTGGCGCAGAGCTCACCAGGCTGCCGCTCAACGCCTCAAATCAAAAAGCAACTGTAATGCTAGGCAGGGATTCGAGGCGCATTTCGCCCGGTGGGAGCGTGAGGTGCTGAACGTGCGTATCCACGGCACGACCGGCGAGGCGCCGATCGCTCGCCTTGCGCGTGACGAGGCGCACCGGTTGAAGCGCTCGGTGGGCAACCGTCGTTTGGATCGTCGCGCGAACCGGCCCGCGTCGTCGGTCACTTGTGCCTTCGAGATCGACACGATAGCTACTCGGTGCCGTGGCGGCTGATCGACGAGCGCGTGGCGCTGACGTTGCGGCCGGCGAGGTGCGCATCCGCCATGGCATGCGCAAGGTTGCGGTCCACAAGCAATCCGAGGGTCGCCGGCTGCGGATCGTCAATTCCGCCCACTCGACGGGGTTGCCGGTCGCGGTGGCGGGGTCTACCGATCGGAGATTGCGGCAACAACGGTGCCGGGGTCGTCTCCACTGCCCTCGTTATTGCGTCCTCTTGCCGGATACGAAGCAGCGATCTGAGGGAGCTTCTGATGGCGCGCACAAAGAAGGCTACCGCACCATCGATCGGCTCGAGGCCATGCTGGCGCTATTGCAGCTCTCCGGTATCCGTGACCAGCTCGACAACCTGCTCGACGAGGCGGCGCGCGCCAACCTCTCGGCTCGCGAGACGCTGATCCTGCTGTGCGAGCGCAAGATCGAGCGAAGATCATCGCCGCATCGAGATGGTGCTGAACTCGCACACTTCCCGACCGTGAAGGAGCTTGCGGGCTTCGAACGAGGCGCAGCCATCGATCAATCCGAAGCAGATCCGCGACCTCGCCGCGTCACGCTGGATCGCCACGGCGAGAACGTGCTGCTGCTCGGCCCTTCCGGCCTCGGGTAAGACGCACTTGTTAATCGCGCTCGGGCGAGAGGCGATCCTGGCCGATTACATGTGCAGTTCACCACCGCGACGACGCTAGTCGCCGGCCTCGCCAAGGCGCATGGCGAGGCGGCGCTTGGACGATATAGCATTCGATTTTGCACGAAAGCGGGGTGTTGGACCTCGCTTTCTTGCGCTTTAGGATTTTGCTTTTGGGCGATTCGTGATTCCCTGACGGTGTCGTCAACATTGGGGAATGCGATGAGCAATCCGCGGGATGATCGCCAGAAAGAGCTGTTGCTTCTGGCTGTTGATCAGATCATCGACATGGGTCATCCGCTGGTGCGGTTGGCGGGGCTAATCGACTGGAACATCGTGAATGAGCGCTTCAGTTCGGTGTGCCAAGCAGGGCGGGGCAGCCGGGCTTGCCGACGCGGCTTGTCGCTGGCCTGTTCATTTTGAAGCACATGCACAACCTGTCAGATGAGGTGCTGTGCGCTCGCTGAATCGAGAATCCCTATTACCAATACTTCGGCGACGAATTGAGCTTCTGCCACCGTCTGCCGTTCGATCGATCGTCGATGACACGCTGGCGCCAGCGGTTGGCGAGGAACAGCTCGTCGCGCTGATCCAGGAAAGTCTGTCGGTGGCGCACAAGACCGGCGCTATCGGTCCAAAGGACCTGGAACGGGTGGTCGTCGATACCACGGTGCAGCCGAAGGCGGTTGCCCATCCGACCGCCGCGCGGCTGATGCACCAGTCAATCATCAGCACCGCACGGATCGCAATTATCTCAAGGGACGCCTCGGCGACAGGATCAACGCTGTTCTCGCCGCTGCCGGCTATAACTTCGGCCTGCTCCTGCGATGGCTTGCAGAGCTCATACGTGTCATCATCGGAGCCTTCATCGAAACCGTCGCACCCGAAACATCGCTTGAGCTCGGCGCCGCGCAAGTTTTTCACGAGCGACTACGAAGCCGGCGCTATGCTGATCACGTCGAACCGCAGCGTTGCCGAACGGGGCACCGTGTTCGCCGATCCGGTGGCCGCCACCGCGATCCTCGACTGGCTCTTGCGCCAGAGCCTGTGCTGACCATCCGCGGCGGCAGCTAGCGGCTCCGCGCCAAGCGAATGAGCGGCCTCATAAAACCGCCCGCCGCTGACCGCCATCCGGTCGGCTCGCCTCCCTCCATCCCGTCAGCGGCGGAGCCAACCTTCAACCGACATCATGAACGTGAGGGTGGGGGCAGTTCTTCATGACGCAACGGAGCAGTTCCGGATGGCGTTTATTATCCGTGTCAGAGATTACAATCTGCCACCCAACTCCATCTCGAAAATCGCTTTGAGCTGGATTGCGCAGGGAGCAGTCGCGCAATCTGCTTTTGTCGCCGTGACATTCCGGCCTCATCTAAGGGCATCACGGATCAGCAGTGTTATTGCATAAGGCCGAAACCGGCTTTCCGCAGGCTTGCTTTCCGCGAGCCTTGTTCGCCAACGGAAAGTGCTAATGGCCTCCCAACGCGATGAGAATGATGACCCCGGCGAGGAAGATCACCTCTTGAACGAAGTCATATCGCCATCGAAGCTCTTGCGCGAGCTTGGTTCGGACAAAGGACGTTACAGGTCTGGCGCGCTCACCAAAGTCCTGCGCATCGCCGCAAGATCGAAGAACGGCGATAAAAGAGCCTGAAGTTGGCAGATAGGTAGGCGAGGGTTGCCGACATAAAAGTGGCTGTCGGGGCGAATATTCGAGGAGCAAAGGGACGGTCTTCATTTCGACCTATGCGCCTCTCGCTGCAATTCGTCGTCCAAACCTCGCGTGCGCCTCTTGATAAGGGGGCAGGATCTGTACGATCTTTGATGTCCACAGGCCGCCGCATGTAGGAGTGCCGGCAACGACCGTTCCGCGTTAAGGCGCTGCCGGCGAAGCACGTCAAGTTGAGCCGTTGGGTTGGTTGGCTTGCGGTTACCCCGAGACTGATTTGGTGAAAACGTGACGCTGAGCCATATTCTGCTTGACCGCGAGCGAGCGGCGCGCCGCGCTCTGCGTAATCAGTCACACAATTGGCGCGCTCTATCGAGTCTTCCGGAAAGATGGTGTCGCCGCTAACAGTCGTGTTCCACGCGGGCCAAGGGCGCAGCCAACGAATTGAGCAAAGGGATTCGGGACATATTCGTGATGAGTGCCAAGCGTCTAAAATAACCAGTACGTGTTCCTCACCAGAGTAGGTAGTATTTCGATCCTTGTTAATGGCGTAGCAACAATAGATCACGCTGCATGACGCACCACGATAGAACAAGGTGCAGCACCGGCGGGCGTCACAATCAGTTGCACGTCTCAAGCTCGCTTCAAGTATATGACAAACGCTGCTACCAAAAGAACACCACCAGCCCTTGATAGGATGTATCGATCGCATGGGAGTGACATAGCGATAAAGGTGTGCACTGCATCTTGCCTGCATCAGCCGGTCGAAAGTTTCTCCAAAGAGGAAGTGCCTTTGCGTTGCCACGTTCGGCGTCCGGGTGACGGCGGCACGCTCAATGGACGGCCTCTCACGCATGGCGAACACTAGACCAGGTCGCGGTATCTGCCAGGTCGGGCGTTGGCTCCTCCTGATCGGCAACCTCAGCGAGCTGTCAAATGAAAAGATCGCGTCACTAGCAGCCTTGTCTTTGTCCCCTGAACAATAAGGATTCCAATGCTGATTTCTACAAAATTGACCCAAGCCCAGCTGCAAAAGCGCGTCGCCAGAGCGTTACACAAAATCGAGGCGCTTGAATCCGCATATGAGACGATCACTATCGGACGGCTCGTTTCAATGCGGGCAAATACGCACGGCTCAAGGTTGGCAATCGATGTATTTGAGCGCGGCGAGCGCGCGACCTACTCGGAGATGGAACGATTGTCTAATAAGTACGCGCGTGCGCTGCGCGCCTTCGGGGTACGCAAGCGCGATCGCATTGGCCTAATGCTGCCAAATTGCATCGATTTTCCGATCCTGTGGTTCGCGTTAGCGAAGCTTGGCGCGGTGATGGTCCCGATCAATTTACGTTACACGCCGAGGGAGATCGAATACGTTCTCAGCGATACTCAGACTGAGTTCGCTGTCGTCGACTGGGCCGCGTGGTCCGTGTTCTCGGCAATGGAGCCTTGGCCGCAAGATCTCGCCAAGGAGCGAGTAATTCTGGTTGGACAGCCACCCCACGGGACAGCTACCACCCTCGAGGGATTACTGAAGGGCGTCGACGAGTCTCTGCTAGACGAAGATATCCGCCCCGACGACCTGTTGAACATCCAATATACTTCGGGGACAACGGGCTTTCCGAAGGGCTGCATGTTGACGCACGAGTACTGGAGCGTGAGCTCGTACCAGGCGGCATGCTTAGACATACAACCGTACCAGAGGTATCTGTCTGCGCAGCCTTTCTTCTATGGCGATCCGCAACAGCATCTTCTGAGATCCTATCGACAGGGCGGCACGCTCTACCTTGCTCCCCAACTTAGCTCGACGCGCTTCACCTCATGGGTAAAGCAGCACCGCATTGAGTGGTGCGACTTTCCCGAATTGATAGCGCGCCAGGCTGAGGCCGCCGATGATGACGGGGTGACATGCCTAAAGCAGACCCTGAATTGGGGGTATAATCCTGATGTGGTGCGCCAATTCCGTAGGAGGTTCCGAGTGCGCACCCACGATGCTTACGGGATGACGGAAATCGGCTTCGGCACATTAATGATAAACGAGCTCGATGAACTGGCCGACTCGGGCTCGGTGGGGATCCGCGCGCCTTTTCGGGCATTGCGGCTGATGAACAAGGACGGCTCGCCCACGCCGCTCGGCGAAGTCGGCGAGCTGTGGGTAAGGGGGCATGGGATCTTTAAAGGCTATTGGAACAAGCCGGAAGCAAATGCCACCTTGTTCGAAGGTGAATGGTTCAAGACCGGTGATCTGATGCGTCGAGACGAACTCGACTTTCATTGGCTGGTGGGACGCACTAAGGATATGATCCGCCGCTCGAGCGAGAATATCGCTGCGCCCGAAGTCGAAGCGGTCATTCGCGAGCTTGCCGAGATTGCGGATGTGGCCGCCGTGCCCATTCGAGATGCGAAGCGCGGTGAGGAGATCAAGATTTACGTCGAACTGAGGGAAGGCGTCACGCCAGACAATCTCGCGCTGGAGCGCATAATCGAACATGCTCGTGCGCATCTTGCCGCGTTCAAGGTGCCGCGGTACATCGCCTTTACTCCGGCACTTCCTAGGACCACCACCACCAATAAGATACTCAAACGCGAGCTGATGGCCGTGAGCGATCCGCTTGCCGGCGCCTACGACACTGAGAAAATGCGCTGGCGCTGAAGCCGACTTATACAAAATGTTTGATCTCCCGCAATTTGTTCTCTCACTGGCTGATCTTGACGTCTGCGGCTGCGCGCTGCTTGTAAAAGTGAAGAAGGGGAACGATGTCGAAAGTAAGGATTGTATAGGATCGTGATACGTTTGGCGTCGGCACTTGGGCTGCAACCAAGGGGCGTGTGGACAACGATTGCAGAAAGATCGTTGCCGCGGCCGCCACTTGGGGAAAGCTCGACGCGCTGATCAACAATGTGGGCACCACCAAAGAGGTGCTGCCCGACTATCTCGACGGATTGTCGGCTGAGGACTCAGCGAATGTACGCGGTCAACTCCATCTGGCCGCACCCCCTTGCGAACCATGGCGCTCGCCTCGTGCTCGACTATTCCAAGGGCCAGAGCGGAGCGGCCACCACCGAAGCTTGCTGCAAGGCACTTGGTTGGAACAGGTCAAGCTTCCAGTGAAAGGAGACGATGAGGTATGATTTCTGAGGTGTTCGTTACCTGTGCGATCACGGGGGGAGGGATGCCCAAGCACCCGAATGTACCGATAACCCCGGAGCAGATCGCTGACTCGGCGATCGAGGCGGCGCGGGCGGGGGCGGCCGTGGTCCACATTCACGTGCGTGATCCCGAGACCCGGCGAGGCTCGCGCGATCCGGCGCTGTATCGGGCAGTGGTGCAGCGCATTCGGGCGTCGGACGTGAAACCGGTAATCAACTTGACTGGTGGGCAGGGCGGTGACCTTGTACTCGGTGGGCCGGACTCTCCGCTGCCGCTGGTCGCGGGGACGGACATGGTAGGCGCTCTTGAGCGGCTCGCGCATGTGGAGGAGTTGCGCCCTGAGATATGCACGCTGGATTGCGGGACGATGAACTACGGCACGGACGGCGAGTACATCTTGACCAACAGCTCCGGGATGCTGCGTGCGATGGCCGCACGCGTGCAAGTGCTCGGGGTGCGTCCCGAACTCGAGGTGTTCGATACCGGTCACTTGGTCTTCGTGCACGATTTGATCAAAGAGCGGCTAGTTGATGACCCGCCGCTGATTCAGCTGTGCATGGGCATTCCCTACGGGGCGCCGGACGATCCGACCACGCTGTTGGCGCTGGTGCACCGGCTCCCGCCGCGCGCCATTTACTCGGCCTTCTCGATTGGGCGGATGCAGCTTCCTTACGCGGCGTTGGCGCCGTTGGTCGGCGCGAACGTGCGGGTGGGGTTGGAGGACAACCTGTACCTCTCGCGCGGGCGGCTGGCGACCAACGCCGAGCTAGTGCAGCGATCGGTACAGATTCTCGAGCGGATGGGGGTGCGGACGATGAGCCCGGATGAAGTGCGCGAGAAGCTCGCGCTCAAAGCTCATGCCTGAGACGCGCGGGCGGCTCGGACGGAATCGGAGAATGGGCTGCTGTTGCCAATGGCGTGTCATGTCAATCCAGGAAAAAGGCAGCTCGTCACCAAAACCCGGCAGGCCTCGTGGAGGCGGTGCTGTGTTGGGAAGTAGTGCAGCGTGTTCGATAATTGGACGTAAATTCGTTCTTCAACCCGGCGGCCGTCAACGCGGTCGACCTCGTGCTGGGCGGGCGCGACTAGCTCCTGGTGCCGGACCGGTTGGAGACGTACGTGGCCGGCGCGCTCAAGCGACTTTGGAAACCGCGAAGTTGCGCCCCGAGATCTGCACGCTGGATTGTGGATGGGTGAACAGCGGGGCCATCGGCGAGTACATCATGGTCAACAGCACCGGGATGCTGCGCTCGACGGCGAGGCGCGTGCGAGAGCCCCAAGTGCATCCTAATCTCAACTTATTCGATACTGGTCATTGAACTCGGTGAACGATCTTGTCAAAGTGGGGCTGATTAACAATCCACCGTTGATACAGCTATGCATGGAAGTGGGGTACGGCGCGCCGGATAATCTGACGAATCTGATGTCAATGGTGCACGTGTTGCCGCCGCGCGCCGTCTACTCAGCCTTGTCGATCGGACCGATGCAGCTTCTGTATGCAGCGAGCGTCGGGTTGGCGGGCGCGGACGTACGGGTGGGATTGGAAGACAACCTGTACGCTCGCTCGCGGGCAGCTGGCGACCAACGCCGGGGATCGTGCGGCCGTGGAAATTCTCCGGCGGATGGCGGGCGGGTGATAAGCCTGCATCAGGTGTGCGAAGGCCTTAAAGCGAAGGTCCTCTCAGTTAGATCAAGGCTAATGCTCCGCCTCAGAGTTCTAACGTCGCGCCTGAAAGGCTGCCACAACGGCCGCCGCGGGGAGCTTCCGGCACTGGGGATCTACTTGCTTGCGGTGAGTAAAGAAGTGGACGGCTTTATACGAACCGGCTGCCGGAACCGATCTCGCGCGAGATGCTGTGGCTGGAGCACGACAATGTGGCCGAGAGATCGACGACGCGTCCGCTGCTCCTGCGCGCTGTGCCCGGCGCTCCCATGGTTACTCGGCGAGATGCTCGTGTGCTCGGAGCATGAGCTGCGCCACGTTGACCCCTACGTCGACAGCGATCACCACGGCAGTGGCTTTACGGCGGGCGCGCACCTGACCCATGTTCTAAAAAGTGTACCGCCGCCATATCCAGGTGCTCAGGCCTCGCCTACGAAAAACGCGCACATCTCTTTTACGTGGTCACGGGCTTGGGTGACGAGCGACCACTGGCCACCGGCGAGTAGAAAACTGTTTCGCCGCTTGTTTGGCAATTGAGAAAGGAAACGGAATGGTCAAGATCGGATCCAGAGGTCACGGACAGCAGTCCCACGCATGCCGATGGTCACTTGAGGGGCGAGTTGCCCTGGTGACTGGAGCGGCGGGTGGACTTGGAAAAGCCATCGTGGCCGAACTGCGTGAACGCGGAGCGGACGTGCATGGTGTGGGCATTGCGAGCGAGGGTGTCTTCCATGCCGACCTTGCCACCGCGAGCGGGAATCGGGAAATGATCACTCATGTCCTCGCGTCCGCCGGACGTCTCGATATCCTTGTCTTGAATGCTGGGAGTCAGTTCGTCGCGCCGATCAATCAGTTTCCGGACGCCGAATGGGAACGTCTTCGAGGCGTGATGCTGGACGGGCCATTCTTTGCGATGAAGGCGGCGTGGTCAGCTTTGACGAAGCTTCCCGGCGGCCGGGTTGTGGTCACGGCATCGACTGCGAGCTTCGCTGGGGCGCCGGGGAAAGCTGCATATGTCACTGCAAAGCATGGTATTCTTGGTCTAGTCCGCGTGGCCGCATTGGAGGGCGCTCCGCATGGCCTGACTGTCAACGCAGTCGCGCCGGGTTGGATGGACACCAAAATGATGCGTGATCAGCTGATGGTTCAGGCGGCAGCCACGGGTGTGAGCACCGATGAGATCGTCGCATGTTTCCGCACGGCGCAGCTAACCAAGCGCTTCGTCGATGTTCGGGAGGTCGCAGCGGTCATTGGTTTTCTTGCTAGCCCTTGCGCTTCCGGCATCAACGGCGAGTGCATCACCATCGATCTTGGTGCAAGTGCACGATAACCAACAGCCGCTACATCCGTGTGATCGATGGCTGTGCTTGTGTCGCTTGAGATCGCCCCGAGCAACGCTGCTGTCGCCAAGGTGCTCAAGGCCGGCGGCAGCGTTGCCAGGCTGAAGAAGAGACTCCAAATATCTGCTCTATACAGCAATCGGCCCCGTGCGAACCGGGTCAAGTGAGAGAAGATGTGGCACAAGCGAAGAAAAGCGGTTGCCGGCCGCTTGAAGTTAATGGCCATGGCCGAGGATGCCCGGGGTCGAACAAGTGAACTTGTGGCGCTAAGGCCCGTCATCGGTTACATCCCAACGACCTTGCCTTCTTTGACTTAACCCAGTGTAAAATTCGCTCCGCCCATATGAGGGCGAGAATATGAACGTAGTCCCTTTACAGAAGCGATGGCATTCGGTCCCGAGCGCCTAGCCTATTTGCCGATAGCTCTTTTCATCGACGCGTTCTTTGCGTGTAGCCATCGCATCCGGTGTAGGCCCCAGGCTGGTTGGATTGTTCCCCTTGCCACCGCGTGAGTGGCTCGGGTCTTCGTTGTAGAGCCTGACGAGCTCGATCAGGGTTTCGATGCCAAAGTGAGTGAACGCCTGGACACACCGTCTTCTCGGACGCTGTAGGGCGCGGTAGGCCCAGGGCAGTAGGAGGTCGATTTCGCGGTTTGGATGTCCGTTGACGATTCTGGTCAGGACGTCGGTGAGGTAGGCGAGCGGATCGACGTCGTTGATCTTGCAGGTCTCGACCAAGGAAGCGATGACCGCCCAATGCTCGGCGCCGCCGTCGGATCCTGCAAATAGTGCATTCTTGCGGCAAAGTTTGATACCGCGGATTGATCGCTCGATGGTGTTGTTATCGAGTTCGATCCGGCCATCGTCAATGAAGCGCGTCAGTCCTTGCCAGCGCGAGAGAGCATAGCGGATGGCCTCGGCGAGCTTGATCTTCTGGCTAATGAGAGCCAGCTTGGCGCGCAGCCATACCTCAAAGGCATCGGCCAGTGGTCGGCTCTTCTGCTGCCGCACGAGGCGACGCTCCTCCGCGCTGCGGCCGCGAATCTCCTTCTCGATCGCATAGAATGCGGCGATGTGGTTGAGCGCCTCGCTTGCGATTGGAGCGGGGCCGGCTGTCGCGAGTTCGTAGAAGTTGCGCCGCATGTGCACCCAGCAGAAGGCGAGCTCGACTCCGCCGCGTTCGGCAAGCTTTGGATAGGCGTTGTAGCCATCGACCTGCAAGACGCCCTTGAAGCCGGCGAGATGGCTGAACAGCCGCTCGGCTTTGCGGTCGGGTGCATAGACATAGGCAATGCCGGGCGGATCGAGGCCGCCCCAGGGCCTGTCGTCGGCTGCATAGGCCCAGAGCTGGCCGGTCTTGGTGCGCCCTCGACCCGGATCGAGCACCGGCACCGTCGTCTCGTCGGCGAACAGCTTGGATCTCGCGCGAAGCAGAGCGAGAAGGCGCTCATGCAGCGGGCGCAGATGGAAGGCGGCATGCCCAACCCAGCCCGCCAGCGTCGATCGATCGAGAGCGATGCCTTGGCGGGCATAGATCTGGGCCTGCCGGTACAGCGGCAGATGATCGGCATATTTGGACACCAGAACCTGGGCGACGGTTGCCTCCGTCGGCAGGCCACCCTCGATCAGCCGGGCCGGAGCCTCGGCCTGCGTGACGCCATCTTCGCAGGCTCGGCAGGCGTATTTAGGACGCCGGGTGACGACAACGCGGAACTGCGCCGGCACCATGTCCAGCCGCTCGCTCCTGTCTTCACCGATCCGATGCAGTTCGCCCTGGCAGCAGGGGCAGGTCTTGTCGTCGAGGTCGACGACGACCTCGATCCGCGGCAGGTGGGCCGGCAGTGCTCCGCGATTGACGCGGCGCTTGCGTGCGCGCTCCGCCCGGCCTTCCGGGGCTGTCTCGTCCTGACCAGCCTCGGCAAAGGCTGCGACCTGTTGGACGTCATCGAGGCCCAGCAGCATCTGCTCCTCGGGAAACGACTCTGCCTTCCGGCCAAAGCGGTGGCGTTGCAGCTCATTGATAATCTGACGCAGCCGCTCGCTCTCGTGAAGCGCTGCCAGCAGCATCGCCTTGAGCGTCTCGGGATCATCAGGAAGGTTATCGCTCACAGGTAAATCAGAGCATATTCGCGCCCGCTTGACGACGTGCTCGATGCCCCTGATTCACTTCGCCGCAGCACGGCTCACATTATCCGACTTGCGTCGGCACGACCGTCTCCCGTGCCGCGTGGACACGCCGCCAATCGAGCCCTTCGAGCAGCGCCGACAATTCCGCCGCCGACAAACGCATCACGCCATCCTCGATCTTCGGCCAGCGGAAGACGCCGTCTTCGAGCCGCTTGGCGAACAGGCACAAACCCGTACCATCCCAGAAGATCAGCTTGATCCGGTCGGCGCGCTTGGCACGGAACACATAAACAGCACCCGAGAACGGGTCAGCCTGCATGTGCTCGCGTACCAATATGGCAAGCCCCTCCATTCCCTTGCGGAAGTCGACCGGCTTGGTTGCCACCATCACCCGGACAGTTCCGGACGGGCCGATCACCGGCTTGCCTTCAGCGCATGGACGATGGCCGCAATCATCGCCACATCCGCGCCTCGGCCGACCCGGATAGTGACGCCCTCGGCTTCGATCTCGATGCCCCCGATATCCGGCTTGGCCTTGCGTCGCGCTGTCTTGCGCTCATGGCCAACAGCCACGGCCGGTACCAAGGCGTCTACCACCGCCGGTACAAACGGTGGATCGTCAGCCATCGGCGTCGGCAACCGGCGTGCTTGCCGGCGCCAGGTGAACACTTGTTGTGGGGTCAGCCCGTGTCGCGGGGCAATCTCGGAAACGACGGCGCCCGAGACCAGCGTCTCCTCGACAATCCGGGCCTTGTCGTCCTTGGAGAACCAACGACGGCGTCCCGTCTCCGTGATCACTTCCAGCCGGCGCGCCGTCACGTCCGATTTAAGCGTATGGTCAAGCATAGACACAAGCCGATCCCTTCAAAGAGATCGTGAAACTCGCCTATCCCATGTGCCGCGAGAAGGTGGGAGCGGAACGACGCTTACGCTTCTTTGTTTGAGAGAGGCCAAGCAACGGATTCGTCCGCTGTTTGCGCAGGATCGGGTCGCGATCTCGGCTGGACAGTTTATCGATGGACTGTTGGGCAACGAGCCGCGCAAGACGGGTTGGATGAGAGCGGCGGCGGCCGGCGATCAAGCCTCATGGCGCCAGCGGGCGATCCTTGGCAGGAGACGATGGGATGCAGACGCGCTACGCGACATCGCACGAGAGCGCGCGCTGGAGACATTTTGCGATGAACACGCGGTTCTGGTGATCGATGAGACCGGCTTCTTGAAGCAGGGCAAGGCGTCGTGCGGGGTGGTACGTCAGTACACGGCTCGGCAGGCAAGATTACCAATTGCCAGATTGGCGTATTCGCTTGCTATGTGTCGCGGCATGGTCATGCGCTCATCGGCCCTGCGCTCGACCTGCCAACGGAATGGACGGACGATCGCGTTCGCTTGAAGACAGTGCATGTGCTGCGCGATGTGGGCTTTGCGACCAAGCTTAAATCGCGCGTCGAATGATCGCTTGCGTTGCGGCAGTCAGCGTATATGGCCGGGAGAGAACGACTCTGCTGCGGCAT
Source organism: Bradyrhizobium sp. 23 (assembly GCF_023073295.1). Lineage (NCBI taxonomy): Bacteria > Pseudomonadati > Pseudomonadota > Alphaproteobacteria > Hyphomicrobiales > Nitrobacteraceae > Bradyrhizobium > Bradyrhizobium sp. 23. Next base: position 15,494 of record NZ_JADPJF010000023.1, read on the forward strand.
ACGTGCAAAGGCTACGTTCTCGGCGTTGCGTCCAATCACGTGTTCTATTCCTGAGACAAGGAGCAGCCGATCGCCGGCACCGCCGCTGCAATCGCGCAAAGTCTTCCCAAGCAGGCCCTGGCGCCGCCTGTCATCCGGCGACGGCAGCAAAGGTCCGCATGGCGTCGTGGCGATTATGCGTAAGGTCGGGGTTTCGAAGACCACCGTCTGGCGCTGGCAGGACTATTTTGAGGATGCCGGCATCGATGGTCTGGTCAAAGGCCCCTCCAAGCCGCCTGGCCGAAAGCCGCTCAGCGCAGCCATGAAGCTCAAGGTCGTCGAGAAGACCGTGAAGGAGCGTCCCGCCAATGCCACGCACTGGAGCGTGCGATCGATGGCGGAAGAAATGGGCATCAGCCACAGGAGCGTGCAGCGCATCTGGGCCGAACACGGCCTCAAGCAGCATCTCGTGCGCAGCTTCAAGATCTCCAACGATCCCGGCTTCGTCGCGAAGGTCGAGGACATCGTCGGCCTTTACGTCGATCCGCCGGATAAGGCGCTGGTGCTTTCCGTCGATGAAAAGAGCCAAATCCAGGCACTCGACCACACGCAGCCGGGTTTGCCCTTGAAAAAGGGCCGTGCCGGCACGATGACCCATGATTCCAAGCGCAACGGCACCACAACACTCTTCGCCGCGCTCGATGTGATGGCCGGTACCGTCATGGGCGAATGTCTGGCACGCCATCGGCAGACGAGTTCCTGCCGTTTCTGAAAACAATCGACCGCGAGACGCCCGCACATCTCGATCTGCATCTGATCCTCGACAGTTACGCCACCCACAAGACGCCGGCCGTGAAGCGCTGGTTGGCGCGACACAAACGCCGACATCCTGCTCCTGGCTCAACCTCGTCGAGCGGCTGTTCGCCGAAATCACTCGCCAGCGCATCCGGCGAGGAACCTTCAACGACGTCACCGAACTCAAGACCGCGATTGACGAGTGGATCGAGCATCGAAACCAAAACCCAAAGCCCTTCAAGTGGACCGCCAGCGCCAAATCCATCATCCCAAAGCACCGCCGAGCAAAAAAGCGCTCGCCATCGCAAAAGCGGGATGCAAATGAATGAGTCAGAACACTACTCATCTTGAATCGCGGCTTCGCTCGATTATCTTTGCATTCTCTTGCACCATCGGCGCTGTCAGCCATCGGTCGATGTAGAGCAGCGCCCATGCGCACGTCACATGTTTCCGGACAGCCCGCAGCAAGAGCTCGTGGTCAATATTGTCGAACAATCCTTTGATGTCGAACTCTAGAACCAAATCATACTTCCAGCACCGCTGTCGCGTGACGCCTACGGCATCGAGAGCCAATTTGCCGGGTCTGTGGCCATAGGAATCCGTCAGAAGAGATTGCGTCGAGAGCCGGCTCAATCGGTTGTTTGGTAACCGTTTGTGCCACGCGGTCTGCCACGGTGGGGACCCCGAGGATCCGCTGGCCTCCATTCTTCTTTGGAATGGAGACGGCGCGAACCGGCGGCGGGAAGTAAGCACCTGAGCTCATTCAGTTCCAAATCTTGTAGGGATTTCCCTTCAAGTCAGACTCGAACTGCTCGATCGTCACCCCATCGACGCCGGCTGCGCCACCATTGGGTCGCATCTGCAGGTAGCTTCGTACACCTCCCTCTCGTCGATGTTGAACGGCTTGCTCGGCTGGTTCGTCGACGTCCTCCTGTCGCTAGTTGCGACGATGGCCAGCCCACCTGATCCGATCCCTTCGCTCCGACCCCATTACGAGCCTTCGTCGCCACTACGGATCGGTCCGTCCTAGTGCACCGCGTCGGTACTCTCGTCTCACGGTCTTCTCGGCTTGTACTTCTCCTTTTCCATCGGAGCGACTGACGGTTCATCGGCGGGTTCATTTTCATTCGTCTCTCGGACGCCTATCCGTTCGGGTATCCCCGACCGTTAGCTTCAACGCTCACGACCGCGCCTCTTAAGCGAAGCCGCTTGAAGTGATTTGACACCTACTCCTGAAACTCGATCCCGAGGGGCCTTCCCGCATCGGTGCCACAGCTTGTGCGCACAGAGTTTCAGATCATTTCGATTATCCTTTCTGTGTGCCTCTGCAGCACACTGTCGTCGGCATGGATGCGTTCCGAGCTCATGACATGGGTCCGGAAGGCCTCAATAATTGGGGTCGAGCTGCTCGACCAGCAGTCTGCCGCGTTCCGAAGATTGCCCGAACAGCTCGCTCCGTGCCTTGGCGAGCAGCATGAGCTGGCTATCGAGGATCTTGAAGAGACGCAGGCCGAGCAGAAAACCAAGGCCGAGATTGCGGCATCGGAAGCCGCTAAGCAGAAGCGCATAAAATCCGCCACCGCCTCGGCGTCCCCTGCCAGATAACCCGCCGGTCGAACGTATCGTCGAACCCGCGGGTTGCGCCTGTGGTAAACGTGGCAGTGAGCGGCTTCACAAGCTTGCCAAAGTGGTAATCGAAGATAATGGAATGCGAGCCGCGGCGCTGGAAGATCATCGAGCATGTCCGGGAAACGTTCTCTTGCCTAGACTGCGAGGCGATTACCGAGGCGACAATGCCCTCGCATCCGACCCGCGAGGCTTTGCAGGACCGAGCCTGCTAGCGATGGGTGCTGGTCAACGAGTTCCTGCTGCATCAGCCCTTGAACCGACGCCCTCCGATTCGCCTCCAGCCGAACTTGCCGCTGCGCACGCGATGATCTTTGCGCGCAGCGGGAATTGCTGTCGCGGCGAAGAGTGAATGGACCGGCGGCCGCCCAGAATCGAACGGCTCAAGCTGATCGTACGGACGCCGGGTTGCCTGTGGCTTCAGTCCGCATCATATCAATAGGGCCCGCTTGTTGGAGCCTGCCGTCCTCCAAAAACACCGCCTCCCCGCCAGTTCGGCGGACGTCAATGCCGATCACCCGTCGCATTCGCACCTCCTGCCACACACATGACGGGAGCTGCGGGAGCAACGACCACCACGGTTTCGCGCTCTCAGCGCAACCGACCATCGCAGAGGCGGCCAGCTACTAACTCGAGCTCGTGGCTCATCGTATGCATCGGCCTGCCCGCACCTTCGCGCTCCCGGTGCATCAGTCCCGATGGTCACACCATACGCTACGATCTCAACAATCGCAGCGGAACATCGGCACCAAGAAATCTCATACGGGGTACCAATCCGATCGAGCGCCTCAAAGGCGAGATCAGGCGGCGGACTGAGGTGGTTGGCATCTTCCCCAATGAGGACGCCATCTCGCCTGGTCGACGCTATGCTGCTCGAGCAAAACGATGACTGGGCCGTCCAGCGCGCCCGCTACATGGCACTGGAAACCATCGAGCCGTTTAGCGATGATCAAATCATCGATCGGCCCGCCGTGATTGGCGGTGACCTGCCCTCACTTACACCCACGGGGCAGAATCTTAGCAAGCGACCTGAAAACTCCTCGGCGCGGCGGTATGCGCACTCACCACACCCTGCCGGATCCTGCTCCGGTAGAGGATCCAGCCGCCGACGTTATTGCACAGCTTTTCGTCGCGCGTGGAATCCCGCCAATAAACACCGCTTTTGAATACGATAGGTAGCGATATTGCCTCAAATAATGATATGGTATTCCCCACCTTGGTAGGTAGTGCCTAGATGCTTAATGATGTACGATCATTATCAAATCGACGTAGGGCATCACGCAAGTTATCGCGATATGACATGGTAGAACAAGTGACAAGCCTAGTTAATCCGTTGCACGCCTCACGCCTTCTTCGAGTGCACGACGAAAATAAGCAGCGGTTCGCCGCGCTTAAGCCCGAGCAGTCATTCTACGGTGCGCCCGTCGGCATCTTGCAGCTCGAGCGCGTCCGCTCCTCCAGCATCCGGCCTTACATACCAGGAAGTGTCGGAAACGCCAGCACGTGGAGTGTCCCTGTGCGCTACAAGACGGTGCCTGACCTTCACAATGCCGGAGAAATGACCTCGGCCGTAACGCACGCCGCAACTGAACTCGTACGCGAGGGGGCGCGACTGATCACCTCTAACTGTGGATACATGATCCGATACCAAGAAGCGCTCCGCGCTGCAGTCGACGTGCCCGTACTCCTATCTAGTCTACTGCTCGCTCCGTTCCTCGAACGGATGGTTCCGCGCGAGAAGGTGCTCGGCATCATTACATCGACCGCGTCTTCCCTGACTCCGGACTTGTTTGAAGCAGCCGGGTTGCCGGCCAACTCCAAGCGTGTGGTCGTCGCTGGACTCGAAAATGCTCCCGCGTTCGCTGCCGCTTTTCTTAACCCTTGCGGCGACCTGGATGTTAGCGCTGTCGAGGCCGAAACTGTCGATGCCGCCATGGCTCTACTAAACGATCGGCCTGACATCGGGATGCTGCTACTCACGTGCTCCGAGCTGCCGCCTTACGCAGCAGCCGTTCAGCAGGCGATCGGCATTCCGGTTTTCGACCACACCTCTATGGTCGAGTTCTTCATCGAAGGGATAACACGTAGACCCTTCAACGGCCTCGTCTAGGCGACTCAAGCCCGGCCGCTGGGTTGGCGATAGTGGTCCCGTGGATGCCGTACCCTTGGCGGGGTGCCGGTGAAGCTTGTGAGCGACAAAGCCGCTAGACCCGATGTTCGCCGTCTGAGGTGACGGGCGGCCCGCCCTGCAAGCTCCTATCGAGGGTTGCGCCGGATGGTCCGGCGCCGAGCCTCAATCATGGGGAGCGGGCCTGATGAACGATA
>NZ_JADPJF010000086.1:0-505 GCF_023073295.1 Bradyrhizobium sp. 23
CAGACGCGGCTGATCCTGCGGATGCATTTGAGAACGGATCACGGACCGCAAGCCGTCGGCGCCAATCAGAGCAGCGCCTTCGATGATCCCCGCTTCGGCGGTGAGCACGCTGACCCTGTCCCCCAGGTCTTCAAAGCTCGACACTGCGATCGATTGATCCAAGCGAACGTTCGGGAGCTTCCGGCAGGCATCCAGGAGAATGTTGTGCAAGTCGACGCGATGGATCGCGACATAAGGTTCGTCAAACCGCGCCCTGAACGTCTCATCAAAGGGAACGGCGGCGAGCTGCTCTCCCGAATATGCATCGAGCATGAGCAATGCGCTCGGCTTGTGAGATTGTGCGCGAACAGCGTCGGCAAGACACACGCCCCATAGCGCACCGAGCGTGCCAGGATAGGTTTCGTGCTCGCCCTCGGCGAGGTGGGTGAATTTCTCCGCAATGACTAGGGTGCGTGCGATCTCGTCGATGGAGGGGGTGCGGGTGCGTTCGCTCGTGTGATATTCG